>DASZOA010000132.1:0-10665 GCA_035551055.1 Solirubrobacteraceae bacterium | reverse complement strand
CGCCGGCCCCAGACCCAGGACAGCGCCGCGAACGGCGCCAGCCAGATGACGTACTGCGGCGAGAAGACCTTGCCGAGCGTGACGAACGCCAGCAGCGCGGCGAAGCCGCACAGCACCATGTGGCGCGCGTCGGGCCGGCGCGCCGCCAGCGCGACGATCGCCGCCAGCGCGGCGACCAGCAGGAACGCGAAGAGCGCCTCGACGGTCTCGGCGTGGCCGCCGTCCAGCCCGTTGGACTTGAAGCGGTCGGGGCGCAGGTTCGTGCCCGTGACGTCGCTGCCGCCCAGCGCGAACAGCACGCTTGCGGGCGTCGACTCGATCTGCACCGGCCGGTCGAGATGGAAGCGAAACGAGTCGACGTAGCCCGCGCCGGCCAGCGGCAGCGAGATCGCCACGACGACCGCCGCGAGCACTACGCCACCGCGAGCCGCCGCACGCCACTGCCCGCGACCGGCCAGCCAGGCGAGCGCGACGACCGCCAGCAACCCGGGGAAGAGCTTGGTCATCGCGCCGATCCCGAGCAGCGTGAAACCCAGCCCGCGGCGGTCGCGCGTGAGCGCGAGCAGCCCGCCGAGCGCGATCGCGACCGGCAGCGCGTCGAAGTGCGTGCGCAGCGAGGCGCCGATCAGCACCGGCGCGAGCACGAGCAGCCACGCGACGATCGCACCCCGCCGCCCGCCGCCCGCCAGCCGCGCGGCCAGCTGCTGGGCGGCCAGCAGGCAGGCGCCCATCAGCACGGCGAAGCTCAGCTCGTACGTCTGATCGTCGAGCCCCGGCACGCCCGCCAGCCAGATCGGCAGCGCGGCCAGCGGCGGGTACTCGAAGCCGAAGTCGCGATAGGGCAGCCGGCCGGCGTGCAGCAGCTCGGCGTAGACGCCGTAGACGTACAGGTCGTTGACCGTGATGTCCGAGAACGGCCCGGTCGTCGTCGCAACCGCGTAGACCGCGAGCAGCGCGGCGCCGGCGAGGGCGAGCTGCGCGCGCTCGGCCGTCACGCCGGCGTGCGCCCGAACGAGCCGAAGCGCCCGAGCAGGGCGATCATCGCGAGTCCGAAGAACCACGGGATGTAGAGGTAGAACCAGTGCGTCACGCCGATCTGCAGCGCGATCAGGATCGCCGCGGCGCACGCGGCGAGGCCGACGAGATCGCGTCGCCGCGGGACGAACGCGAGCGCGACGGCGAGCAGCACGGCCGCGATCTGCACCGCACGCTGCGCGTAGTTCAGCCATGCGACGTCGGGGTCGTACAGCCCCCAAACGGAGAACGGCGAGCCCCGCTGCGCCTGGAAGGCGATCGTCTGCTCCCAGAACGCGCGCAGGTCGAGCTCGGCGGCCAGCGGCGCGAACGACAGCGCGGCGGCGGCGGCGAAGCCGGCCGCGAATCCGGCGACCGCGCGCAGGCGCGGCCGCGGGTGCAGCGCGAGCAGCGGCGCGAGCGCCAGCGGCGCGAACTTCGTCAGCCCCGCCAGCGCGACGAACGCCCCGCGCGCGGGCGCGCTGCCCGCCGCCCAGACCGCGGCGAGCACGAGCGCCGCCACGAGCGCGTCGTTGGAGTTGGACATGAGCGCGTAGAGCGTGAACGGGTACGTCGCCCAGGCGTAGGCGAGGAGCACGCCGAGGTCGGGGCCGCGCACCCGCCGTCCGATCAAGAAGCACAGCGCCAGCGCGAGCAGGTCGAACGTGATCGCTGCGGCGTGCGCGGCGGGCAGGTCGTCCCAGCGCCCGCTCCAGGCCAGCGCCTGCTCGAAGGGCACGTACGCCAGGTAGACGACCGGGCCGTACGTGTCGCCGCTGGCGTTGTCGTCGGGGAACTCGCCGTACAGCGAGTCGCCGTCGACGATCCGGTCGGAGCCGATGACGCCCGAGTAGCCGACGTCGATGACGTTCGAGTTCGTGACGTTCAGCGCCACGCGAAAGCCCACGAGGAAGATCACCGCGATCGCCAGCCAGCGCACGGGCACGAGCAGCCGCAGCGGCCGGCGCGCCTGCTCGTCGGCGCGCGCGCCGCGGCGCAGGCCGATCCACAGCATCCGCGCCAGCAGGTAGGCGAGCGGCGGGTAGGCGAGCGGCACCGAGACGTCGACCTGCGCCGCGTTGAAGAACGCCGTCGACGCCGAGAACGCGGTCAGCACGAGCAGGTCGAGGTGCAGCATCCGCCACGGGCGGCGCAGGAACGGCGCGACGAACAGCACCGCGAGCGGGACCCAGACCCACGGCGCATTGACGACGCGCCCGAACGCGCCCGGGTAGCCGCGCGCCATCGACCACGCCACCTGGTAGTCCGTCCACGCCTCGAGCACGTCGCCGGTGAGATCGTCGACGAGCACCTGGGCGATCTCCCGACGCGGCTCGCCCGGCTGCCGCCTGGCGAAATACGACACCTGCCAGCGGTCGGCGCCCTTCAGGTAGACCTCGCGCGTCCAGCCCGGGTGCTCGCGCAGCTCGCGGCGCACGTTCGCCACGCGCCCGGCGATCGCGCCGACGCGCTCGGCCGTCAGCCGGCGCCCCCGCGGCGGGACGTCGTCGCGCCGCGGGCGCACGAGCTCATCGGGGCTGATCGCTCGGCCCGGCAGGTTCGTCGGCAGCGCGCCCGAGTCGCCCGGTGAGCGCCGCTGCGCGGCGGCCGGGGCGGCGCTCAGCAGGACGATCAGCAGCGCGGCGCAGGCCGCCCGCCCGTCAATCCCGGAAGCTCCAGAGCTTGTTGCCGATGAAGTTCAGCGGCGTCGCGGCGGCGATCGCCAGCGCCTGCGCCGGGACCGTCCCCATGCCGAGCACCTCGTCCATGCCCAGGCCCTCGACGAGCGTGTACAGCACGACGAGGTTGAAGCCGAACGCGACGAGCGACACGACGCAGAAGCGCGCGGCCTGAAAGCCGACGTGCCCGTCGGCGCGGGGGAACGTCCAGACCCGGTTCCAGATGAAGTTGTTCGTCAGCGCGACGCTGAAGGCGCCGGTGGCCGCGAGCCCGTAGTCGACCGACGCGCCGTGCACGAGCAGCGCGTAGACCGCGAGGTTGACGGCGTAGCCGCTGGCTCCGACGGCCGCGAAGCGGACGAGCTGCATCCAGTTCGCCGGCTTGCGCAGCCCGGCGCGGACGCGCCTGTGGCCGCGCAGCCGCGGGGCGTCGATCGCGGTGTCGGCCGTGGCCTCGTCGACGCTCATCCGCCTGAAGGTTACGCGGCGTCGAAGTGCCCGATGACCATCGGCGCGACGTCGGCGATCGACCAGCGATCGCCGGCGTGTCCGGCCGGCGGCTGCACGCCGCAGAACAGCAGCGCGCCGAGCGAGTCGACGCGGTGCAGCGATCCGTGACTGCCGCCGCGCACGTGCGCGCGGTTGCCCCAGTCGAGAAACTCGTAGCCGGGCTCGGCGGAGAGCAGCACGTCGCCGGACGTCGGGCAGGTCATCGCCGCCCAGACCCGGGCGAGCGCGTCGGGGTAGTTGTCGCAGCGCAGCACCCCGTCCTCGACGGTCGCCAGCAGCGTGTCGAGCTCGCCCTCGACCGACCAGCCGCGCCCGCGGACGTCGTCGACCTCGTCGCCCGGCGCGAACGACAGCTCGCCGCGCTCGCCGCCGATGCGCACGCGCGCCTGCGCGCCGGCGGAGTCCCACCACATCACGAGGTCGACGCCCTCGATCGCGCGCGCGGTCTCCACGACGCGCGGCAGCGCGCTCTCGCGCGACTCGAGCACGAGATAGATCATCGCCGCGCGCTGGGCGGGGCACAGCGCCAGCTCGGCGTGGCGCGCACCGGCGCCCGACGGCGGCAGCACGCGCCATTCGGCGAACGCGCTGGCCAGGTGGATCGTGCGCTCGACATGCGAGTGCGAGTGGTCGGCCATGACGATCATCGCGTGCTCGTCGAGGAACGCGTCGCAGCCGCCGCCGGCCTCCATCACGCGCCACAGCTCGGCGTCGGCGGCGGCGATCGACTGCACCTGCGCGTGCGGCCCGTTGCGATGCGAGTGCGCGTCGTTGTCGGGCAGCGACAGCAGCAGGAAGTCGAACAGGTCGTGCTCGACGAGATACGAGCCGACGCAGCCGGCGTGCTGGTCGCGCATCCCGGGGAGCCCCATCCGCGACCAGCAGCTCGTCTTGCGGCTGGCGAAGATGTCGGCGTAGAAGAGCTCGCGTGGTCCGAGCGCCGTCCGGCGGAACAGCTGCGATGCCGCGCGTGTCAGCGCGAAGTCGCGCGAGATCGCATGCTCGTGGCGGCCGCGGTAGATGAGGTACGTCGTCCCCGCCGTGCGGACGCGCTCGGTGCCGTCGAGCGTCTCGAAGACCGTCGGCGCGTCGGGCGACAGGTGCGTCGCGTTCATGTTGAAGATCGTGTCGATGAGCTGGCGGTTGAGGCCGACCCTGAACGACGCCGCCAGCGACGACCCGTACTCGACGTAGCGCTGCTCGGCGCGCGAGTACCAGTTCATCGAGGGGATCTCGTGCTCGTCCTGGAGCACCCCGGTGGTGATCGTCGCCGCGCAGACCGGCGTCACCGACGGAAACGCGGACACGCAGTCCGACACGTACCGGCCGCGTTGGGCGATCAGGCTCAGCGCCGGTGCGCTGCCCGCGCCCATCGCGCGCTCGACCATGGACGGCTTCATCCCGTCGATGACGGTCAGGACGAGCTTGGGCGGGGTGCGGCTCACCGCAGGATGCGCAGCCCGGCGTACTTCTCGCCCTCCCGCCGGCGACCGCCGCGCAGCAGGAAGGCGAAGAAGCCGAGCGCCAGGACCGAGATCGGCGCCGCGACGACCGACAGACCGGCGAGCAGGACCGCGGTCCCCTCGAAGTAGATCGGCAGCGCGGTGCGGGCGTCGGCGTCGAGCCGCGCGCGGACGCGGAGCAGTAGCGAGCGCGTCGCCGCGGCTGCGAGCGCCGCGCACAGGCCGCCGGCGAGCAGCCCCGGCCACCAGACGTCGGTGTTCTCGGCGAGCGTCGCGGCGAACAGCAGCGCTCCGAGGCCGATTCCGAGCCCCTGTAGGGCTGAGTCGAGCGGTCCGGCGATCGCCGTGCGCCGCGCCAGGACGACGGCCGCCAGCAGCGCGACGGCGACGATCAGCAACCAGACCGGCTGCTCGAGGAACGCAAACGGCGTGTCCTCGTAGTCGACGCCGACGTCGGCGCTCGCAAGCGCGCCGGCGACGAGCGCCGGCAGGAACGGGCGCACGCCGGCCGCAGCGGCCAGCCCGGCGCCCTGGAGGATGTCGATCAGCAGCTGCAACGCGGTCCGGTACCGTGGAGGCCGCATGACGATAGACGACAGGGACCGGCGCTCCGCCGGCGAACCCTGGTCGGTGGCGCCTGCTCGGGGGCCCCGCCAGACATCGCGCGACCTGGAGCGCTACGCCGGCCTGTTCGCCGCCCGCACGAAGGTCATGAAGTCCTCGGCGATGCGCGACCTCATGGCGCTCACCGAGCGGCGCGACATCATCTCGCTCGCCGGCGGGCTGCCCGACACGTCGTCGTTTCCGGCCGAGTCGTTCGCCGCGATCATGAGCCGGGTCGCCGTCGACTCGACCGCCCGCTCGCTGCAGTACGGGCCGACGGAGGGCCTGCGGGTGCTCAAGAGCTGCATCGCCGAGGTCATGGCCGAGGAGGGCACCGAGATCGATCCCGACGAGGTGCTCGTGACGACCGGCGGCCAGCAGGTGATCGACCTGGTCTGCAAGACGCTCATCGACCCCGGCGACGTGATCGTCGCCGAGGCGCCGACGTACCCGGGCGCGGTCCCGACGTTCTGCTCCTACCAGGCCGAGGTGATCCAGATCGGCCTCGACGAGGACGGCATGCGGATCGACGAGCTCGAGCGCACTCTCGAGCGGCTGGACGGCGAGGGCCGGCGGCCGAAGTTCATCTACACGGTGCCGACGTTCCAGAACCCCGCCGGCACGACGATGTCGCTGGCGCGCCGCCGCCGGCTCGTCGAGGTCGCGCGCGAGCGCGAGCTGCTCGTGCTCGAGGACAACCCCTACGGCCTGCTGCGCTACGAGGGCGACCCGCTGCCGACCCTGTTCGCGCTCGAGGGCGGCGACTTCGTCGTCTACCTCGGCACGTTCTCGAAGATCCTGTCGCCGGGCGTACGGCTGGGCTGGAGCGTGGGACCGCGGCCGGTGCTCGAGAAGATGAACGTCGGCAAGCAGGCGGCCGACCTGTGCTCCTCGTCGCTGACGCAGTTCTTCGTGGCCGCGTACTTCCAGAGCGGGCGCTGGCAGGACTACGTGCAGTCGCTCAAGGAGATCTACCGCCGCCGACGCGACGTCATGCTCGACGCGCTGGCCGAGTGCCTCGGGCGCGAGTCGCGCTGGACGCACCCGCAGGGCGGCCTGTTCATCTGGGTGACGCTGCCCGACTACATCGACACGACCGACCTGCTGGCGCGCGCGCTCGACGAGCACGTCGCCTTCGTCCCCGGTCGCGCGGCGTTCCTCGACGGGCGCGGCGGCAGCTCGATGCGGCTGAACTTCTCCGGCGTCGCCGAGGCCGAGATCCGCGAGGGCGTGCGCCGGATCGGGGAGGTCGTGCGCGAGCAGGTCGAGCTGTACGGCACGCTGACCGGCACGCACGAGATCGTCGCGCCGCGTCCCGAGCCCGCGCCGGCGGAGCTCGACGCCGAGCTGGCCAACGTGCTGCACCTGCCCGCGCTCGAGCGCCGCCGGCGCCGCGACGCGCGCGAGGGATGACGGCGCGCGGCCGCTCGACGATGCCCGACCGCGGCGTGCGGCGCCGCCGGCGTCCGCGGTGACCCGCGTCGCGGTGCTCAAGGGCGGCCGCTCGCTCGAGCGCCAGGTCTCGCTGAAGTCGGGGGCGCGCGTGCAGGACGCGCTCGCCCGCCTCGGTCACGAGGTCGTCGGCATCGACGTCGGCCACGATCTCGTGCGCCGCCTGCGCCAGGACGCGCCCGAGGTCGCGTTCGTCGCGCTCCACGGCCGCGACGGCGAGGACGGAACCGTCCAGGAGCTGCTCGAGGCGCTCGCGATCCCGTACACGGGCAGCGGCGTCTCGGCCTGCATCCGCTGCTCGGACAAGGTCATCGCCAAGAACCACATGGTCGACGCGGGCATCCCGACTCCGGACTTCTTCGCCTTCAACGAGACCGCGTTCAAGGAGCTCGGGGCGGCGGACGCGCTGCCCGCGATCGAGGAGCGGCTCGGCTTTCCGCTCGTCGTCAAGCCGGCCGGCCAGGGCTCGGCGCTCGGGATCAAGTTCGCGGCCTCGCCGCAGGACGTGCCGGGAGCGCTCGTGGCGGCGTTCTCCTACGGCGACAAGGTCCTGCTCGAGCGCCACGTGCGCGGGCGCGACCTCGCCGTCTCGGTGCTCGACCGCGAGGTCCTGCCGGTCGTCGAGGCGACGCCGACCGACAATGCCTTCTATGACTTCGAAGCGCGCTACGAGATCGGGCGCACCCGCTTCGTCTGCCCGGCCGAGCTGCCCGACGCGGTGACCGCGCGCGCGCAGGCGCTCGCGCTCGCCGTGTGGGACGTGCTCGGCTGCCGCGGCTTCGCGCGGATCGACCTCATGCTCGACGAGGACCGCGGCGAGCTGACGGTGCTGGAGGCAAACGCCATCCCCGGGATGACCGCGACGTCGCTGCTGCCGATGGCCGCCGATGCGGCGGGAATCGGCTTCGACCCGCTGGTCGGGCGGATCGTCGAGCTGGCGCGGCTGTAGCGCCGTCGCCGCCGGCCGCCGTGGTGCCCGAGCGCGCCGCGCTACTCGTCGCCGGCGAAGTCCTCCGGGGTGACCTGGTCGAGGAAGTCCTTGAACTTCTCGACGACCTCCTCGGTGTCCTCGACCTCGTGCTCGAACTCGATCGCCGACTCCGCGATGACCTCCTCGGCGGCGTAGATCGGCGCGCCGGAGCGCACCGCGAGCGCGAGCGCGTCGCTCGGCCGCGAGTCGATCTCCATCTCCTTGCCGTCGACGGAGAGCGTGATCGACGCAAAGAACGTGTTGTCGCGCAGCTCGGTGACGGCGACCTGCGTGCAGCGCACGTCGAGCTCGCCGAGCATGTCGCAGAGCAGATCGTGCGTCATCGGACGCGGCGTCGTCGCGCCCTGGAGCTTCATGAGGATCGCGGCCGCCTCGGGGTGGCCGATCCAGATCGGGAGGAACTTGTTGCTGTCGACGGTCTTCAGCAGCACGATCGGCTGCTTGCCGACCATGTCGAAGCTGACCCCGTAGATCACCATCTCCTGCATCGTTGGAGCATAGCTACGGGGTGCGGGCGGACTCCAATCGGTCTTGCGCCGGGGCGCGCGGCGGCGGGCCTTCGGGCTGCGAGCGCACGGCAGATGCCGCCGCGGCGCGGTGCGGGCGCCCGCACGACCGGGCCTGAGACAGAACGTTCTTTCCCGGTCGTCCCCGGTCGCCGTATAGTCGTGGCATGGCAGCACGCGACACACCGGCGGTCGACCGGAGCCGCAGCGGTCGCGAGCGCATCCTCGACGCAGCCTACGGCCTGTTCAGCCGCGCCGGCGTGCGCGCGATCGGGGTCGACACGATCACGGCCGAGGCCGCGGTGGCGAAGATGACGCTGTACCGCAACTTCGCCTCCAAGAGCGACCTCGCGCTCGCCTTCCTGGCGCTGCGCGAGGAGCGCTGGACGAGGGGCTGGGTGCAGGCCGAGGTGCAGCGCCGCGCCGACACGCCGGCGGGCCAACTGCTTGCGATCTTCGACATCTTCTCCGAGTGGTTCGCGCGCGAGGACTTCGAGGGGTGCGCGTTCATCACGTCGCTACTCGAGTTCGACGATCGCGCCGACCCGGTGCGCGCGGCCTGCATCATGCACCTCGCGAACATCCGCTCGTTCGTCTGCGAGCTGGCGACGGCCGCCGGCGTGCCCGACCCCGAGCGCTTCGCCGAGCAGTGGCACATCCTCATGAAGGGCGCGATCGTGGCCGCGCACGAGGGCGACACCGACGCCGCGATGAAGGCCCGCGAGATGGGCCTGCTGCTGCTCGACCGCGACGGCGTCGCGGTCGACGCGTAGCTGCTCTACACCGCTCTGAGCAGGGCGTTCGCCGCGATCAGGCGGCGGAGACGTCGCGCTCGCCGTCGGGCGCGAGCCGCTCGCCGAGGGTGAACAGCTCGACCGCCTGGTCGGGCTCGAACGTGACGGTGCCGGCGAAGCTGACCACGCGCCGTCCCGTGACCCGTTCGACGATCTCGCTGTGCTGGGCCTCGACCGCGCGCTGGTACGCCAGGCGCGCCTCGCGCACGATCTCGCGCTTGCCCAGGTCGAGCATCGTGCGCTCGCTCTGCGTATAGATGTCGCTCAGCACGCACACGAGGATCGCGTCGCCGACGTAGGCGTGCGCCTCGGCCGGACCGCGACCGAAGTGCTCGTGATGCAGACGCACGAACGCGCTCGCGACCTCGCCGGCCAGGCCTCCCTCGCGAAGCGCCGACGATCTGGCGTGGTGCCTGGCCCGGTCAGGCACGGCGTGGTCGGGGGGTGGATGGGACGGTCCGCGGTTGTGCATGGGCTCGCGGGGGCCGCGGTACGGCGGGTCCGCCATGCACGATAGCCGACGCCCGCGGCCGGACATCCAGCAGAGCACTTGCCCTCCCGGGGCCGCCTGTCTACCCTCAAGAGACGGCGGGGAGGACGCCCGCGCGATGTCGAAGGCAGCGGCGCCGCACGCGGACGCGGCGGATGCCGAGCCATGCGAGCCGGTGGGATGGATGTCAACCGTAGCTGGTGGACATCAGTGCCGCGGCATTCTCCAGGAGGCTCTTGTGCCCTACATCATGTGCCCCGGCTGCCGGCGGCGCGTATTCATCCCGCATACCGAGGCGGGGACGCCGACGTGCCCGAGATGCGACCGCGCGCTGACCGCGAGCGCGTGGGCCATCCCCGATGCATGGCTTGCGAAGGTCGTCGCCGAGCTGCATCTCCAGCAGTCGCGTCGCGCCAACCGCTTCCATGAGCCGCTGCGGCGATGAGGATCGCCGGCGGTCGGCGCGGTGACCGCCCGGACCGCCGGTCAGTGGCACGTCCTCATGTAGGGCTCGATCGCGTCCGCGCACGAGCCCTACACCCACGCCGCGACTGACGGGCCGCCGGATTGGCCTGCTGCTGCTCGAGCGCGACGGGCACAATGAGCGCTGCCGTGGCGCCCGTTACGGTCGTTCCTCGGCCTGAGCGCCGCTCCCAGGCGTCCGGTCCCAGCGACTGGGTGCCGCGTGCCGTCTGCCGCTGACCGCAGCCGCCGGGCGGCCACCGGTGGCATCGCTCGACGCGAGCGCCTGGCGTGGGCGGGAATGGCCGCCGTCGCCGCGGGGGTGGTCCTGCACCTGCCGATGTACCTGGGCGCGCGGGACATGAACTACGCGCTCGCGGGCATGGAGCTGGACGCCCCGATGATCGGGGGCATGGGGCTGATCGTCGCGGGTCTCGTCGCCACGACCTTCGGCCTGTTTCCGCGCAGCGCGGATCGCGAGGGCGATGCGCTCGTCGCCCGCGTGCGCGTACGGACGCTGGACGAGGCGTCGATCCGCCCGGCCCACGTCGGGCTGCTGCTCGTGATGGCGCTGGCGGTGACGATCGACGTGATGAAGCCCGTGACGCTGGCGTTCGTGATGCCGGGCTTCGCCGCCGAGTACGGGCTGAAGTCGCCGCTCAACCCCGGCGGCCATCCGCCCGCCGCCCTGCTTCCGCTGG
>DASZOA010000131.1:0-10363 GCA_035551055.1 Solirubrobacteraceae bacterium | reverse complement strand
GGCGAGCGCGAAGCGCTCGATCGCCGGCGCCGGCAGACCGCCCGCGCGCACGAGCTCGACGATCTCGGCGACCGTCGCGCGCAGCGCGTCGCCGGTCAGGTTCTCCGAGCTCCAGCCGGTCAGCACGAGCTCCTGGATGAGGTCCCAGGCCGAGAGCGAAAGCTCGGCGCCGGTCAGCGCGCCGACGAGGCACAGCCGCCCGCCGCGGCGCAGGATCGCGACGCTGTCGGCGACCGTGCGCGCGCCGGTCGTCTCGCGCACGGCGTCGACCGAGCGCGCGCCGAGCGACTCGACGAGCGGGGCGGCGTCGAGCGTTACGACCTCGCCCGCGCCGAGTGAGCGCACGTAGCCCTCCTTGTCGGCGTGCGGCAGGACGGCGATCACCTCGGCGCCGCCCGCGCTCGCCATCGCCACGGCGGCCGAGCCGACGCCGCCGCTCGCGCCGTGCACGACGACGCGCACGCCGGGTGCGAGCGCCAGCCGCGCGAGGCCCTCGGCCGCCGTCACGGCGGCGAGCCCGAGCGCGGCGACGTGCTCGGCGTCGACGTCGTCGGGCAGCGTCGCCACCGCGTCCGCGCGCACGACGACGTACTCGCCGTAGCCGCCCGGGCGCTCGCCCCAGATCCCGCCGAGGTGCTGCATCATCGTGATGACGCGCTCGCCCGGCACGACCGTGCTCACGCCCGGGCCGATCGACTCGACGACGCCGACGACCTCCAGGCCGGGCGTGTAGGGAAACGGGTCGGGCCGCACGATCGGCCACTCGCCGCGGCGGATCTCGACGTCGGCGCGGTTGACCGCCGCGTACAGCGTGCGGATGCGGATCTCGCCCTCGCCCGGCGGCGGCCGCGAGACCTCGCGCCAGACGAGCTCCTCGGGGCCGCCGTAGCGGTCGATCTCGATCGCGTGCTCGGCGTGCTCGCTCACCGCGGCGCCGCCGCGACGAGCACGGTCCGCGGCGCGACGATCAGCACGCCGCCCGCCTCGAGCTCGGTGCCCGCCGGCGGCAGGCCGTCGGCGGCGCCCGTGTCGAGCTCGAGCGTGTAGCGCCGCGCCGGCGCGCCCGGCACGACGAACTGCCGCTCGCGCGTCGAGGCGTTGAGCACGACGAGGACGTCGCTGTCGGGCGCGTCGGCGCGGTCGCCGGCCAGCAGGAACGCGATGAAGTGGTTGTCGGGATCCGCCCATTCGGCGGCGGTCATCGGACGCCCGGCCTCGTCGAGCCACTCGATGTCGCCGTCGCCGCGGAAGAACGCGCGCCGGCGCAGCGTCGCGTGCCGGCCCTGCAGCGCGATCGCGTTGCGCGTGAACGCCTCGAGTTCGTCGGCGCCGCGCGCGGCCGACCAGTCGTACCAGGAGATCTCGTTCGCCTGGCAGTACGCGTTGTTGTTGCCGCGCTGCGTGCGGGCGCGCTCGTCGCCGCCGAGCAGCATCGGCACGCCCTGCGAGACCATCAGCGTCGCGACGAGGTTGCGTCGCTGGCGGGCGCGCGCGGCGTTGATCTGCGGATCGTCGGTCTCGCCCTCGACGCCGAAGTTCTCGGCTCGGTCGAACGGCGCGCCGTCGCGGTTGCCCTCGCCGTTTGCCTCGTTGTGCTTGCGCTCGTAGGTGACGAGATCGTGCAGCGTCTTGCCGTCGTGGGCGGCGACGAAGTTCACCGACGCGTCCGGGCCGCGGCGATCCGCGCCGTAGAGGTCACTCGAGCCGGTCAGCCGGTAGCCCATCGCGGCGACGCCCCCGCTGCGCCGCCAGAAGTCGCGCACGTCGTCGCGATAGCGGTCGTTCCATTCGGCCCAGCCGCGCGGGAAGCGCCCGACCTGGTAGTCGCCGATGTCCCACGGCTCGGCGATGAGCTTGACGTCGCGCACGACCGGGTCCTGGTAGATGAGGTCGAAGAACGACGCCAGGCGGTCGAACGAGCCGCGGTCGCGCGCGAGCGTCGCGGCGAGGTCGAAGCGGAAGCCGTCGACGTGCATCTCCGAGACCCAGTAGCGCAGCGAGTCCATGATCAGCCGCAGGACCTCGGGCCGGTCGACGTTGAGGGTGTTGCTCGTCCCGGTCGTGTCGATGTAGCGCGCCGGGTCGTCGGGGTCGAGCCGGTAGTAGACCTCGTTCGCCAGCCCGCGGTAGGCGAGCGTCGGCCCGCCCGCGCCGCCCTCGCAGGTGTGGTTGTAGACGACGTCGAGGATGACCTCGAGGCCGGCCGCGTGGAGCGCCCTGACCATCGCCTTGAACTCCGCGACCTGCGAGCCGGGCGCATCGGACGAGCGGTAGGCCTGGTGCGGCGCGAGGAAGCCGAGCGTCATGTAGCCCCAGTAGTTGCGCAGCCCCATCGCGAGCAGCCGGCCCTCGGTGGCGAACTGGTGCACGGGCAAGAGCTCGACCGCCGTGGCGCCGAGCGCCGTCAGGTGCTCGACGATCGGCGCGCTCGCCAGGCCGGCGTACGTCCCGCGCAGCTCGGGCGGAACATCGGGGTGGAGCTTCGAGATGCCCTCGACGTGCGTCTCGTAGAGGACGGTCTCCGACCACGGCACGTCGGGCGGGCGATCGTCGCCCCAGTCGAACGCGTCGTCGACGACGAGCCCGTGCAGCTCGCGCCCGCCGACCGGTTCGAAGGCGCGTGCGTAGGGGTCGGCGAGCAGCCGCCGGGCGTCGAAGCGCAGGCCGCGCTCGGGCTCGAACGGGCCGTGCGCACGAAAGCCGTAGTGCTGCCCGGGGCCGACGCCCGGTACGGATGCCGTCCAGATGTCCTGCTCGCCGGACATCGGCAGGCGCCGCTCGCCGCCGGCGTCGTCGAGCAGGCACAGGTCGACCGCCTCGGCGGTCGAGAAGACGGCGAAGCTCGTGCCGCCCTGCCCGTCGGCAGTGGCGCCGAGCGAGGTCACTGGTGCCCCGTCACGACGGCTCAGTCGTAGCCGCCGAACATGAACAGCGAGGCCGGCACGTCGGCGGGGTTCATGAGCCCGTGCAGGTTGCCGCCCTTGAGCATCGCGAAGTGCCCGGGCGCCAGCCGGCGGACCTCGAAGGAGCGCACGCGCCGGCCCGAGTCCGCCCAGTCGCCGATGACCATGATCCCCTCGCCGGCGAGCATGAAGAAGATCTCCTGGTTGTCGCGGTGGCGGTGCAGGCCGATCCCGCAGGCCGGCTCGAGGACGTGCAGGTCCAGGTAGTCGACGGCCATGAACGCCTCACGGTCGCCGCTGGGATGGCCCTTGTTGCCGTGCGCGTCGAAGTTGTAGGGCTCGAGCAGCCGCGCCAGCTCGCCGCTGCCGGCGTAGGCGCCGTAGTTGCTCATGAGCGTCCGGTACTCGAGCGTGCCGACGCCGCCGTGCGGGTTGCCGCTGAAGCCGACCGCGAGGTAGTTGTCCCATCCGCGAACGAGCATCTCGAAGCCGAGCCGGTGCGGCCCGTCGGAGGCGCCGCCGCCGTCGGCCTGCGCGGTCCACGTGACGTCGACGTACAGCGGCAGGATCGGGTGCATCGTGTGGCCGGGCGAGACGCCGCGCATGTCGCGCCCGTCGACCGCCATCCGCTCGAAGTCCGCGAGCCCGCCCGCGACGAGGTCCGGCCGGCCGACCAGCCGCCCACTCTCCACCGCCGCCTGGCCGCGCGCGCCGAGGGGTCCGCCGAGCGCGCCCTGGTCGCGCCCCCACAGCTCGACGCAGTAGCGGTCCGACTCGGGGTCGTAGGGCGCGCGCAGGGTCGCCTCGCCGCGGCCGGCGATCGACACCCGGCAGCCGATCGCGTCGCCGAGCTGCGCACCGCCCTCCGACAGCGCCGAGTCGGGCCCGCCGCGGTACGACAGCGCCAGGAACGGGCCGCGCCAGTCGCCCGCCGCCGCCCAGCCGCGCGCGCACTGCGTGTCGGCGAGCCGGAAGCGGCGCACGTTCTGCTTCTGGAAGTCGTTCTTGTTGTCCTGGGCGGCGGGATCGAGGGTGTCGCTGTCCGGTGGCGCGGGGCCGTAGAGCTCCAGCCACGACAGCGGCATGAGGTGCTGCAGGGAGCCGGGGTCGTAGCACTCGCGCTCGGCCGCGAAGCGGATCTTCTCGGTGACCGCCAGCAGTGCCAGCAGCGAGTTGTCGCGGTCGTAGTCCGGCGCGGTGCCGGGCTCGACGCGGAAGACGGCGTCGCCGTGGACGATCGTCGGCATCAGTGCCTCACGCTCCTTGATAGAGGAAGGCGACGAACCGCAGCGGCTCGCTGCCCGGGTTGCGGATCCCGTGCACCCCGCCGCTCTTCGTGAAGATCACGCTGCCGGGCTTGACCGGGATCTCGCGGCACGGGCGCGGGTCCAGGCCGTAGATGGGGCGCTCGACCAGCGGGAAGCGGTCGTTGCGCGGGTCGTCGCCGTCCTGCATGTAGGCGATCCCCTCGCCGGCAACGATGTAGTAGAGCTCCTCGGAGCCGATGTGGCGGTGCGTGCCCTCGATCGTCCCCGGCGGGATCGTGACCTCGTGGAAGAAGACGACGTCCGAGCCGAACTCGCGCTGCAGGACCCAGCGCATCTCGATGACGTTGTCGTCGCGGCGGTCCGGGTCGCCGTCGTTGAGCATCGCATTGCGGTAGCGCACGGGCGCCACCGCGTGGGCGTCCTCGAAGAAGAAGCCGCGCTGGAAGTCGAGCAGGTAGTTCTCGACGGGGACCGTGTTCTCGCCCGCGCTGGGCTCCTGGGTGTTGGGCACCTGCTGGGAGCGCTTGAAGTTGTTGTCCCACTGCGGCTCGGCGACCGGCAGCGAGGTCGGATGCTGGCGGTCGTTCTCGCGCGCGGCGAACTCGATCCGGCGCAGCGTGGTCTTGACGTCGCGCAGCGCCGGCACGAGCGCGGGCACGCAGGTGATCGGCGCGTCGCGCCCCATCAGCGGCAGCACGCGGTAGTCGTGCGTGGCGCCCTCGGGCGGCTCGAGCGTCTCCCACAGCTCGACCGCGTAGGCGCCCGCGACCTCGTCGTGGTGCAGCACGACGTCGTTGTGCTCGACCGCGCCGTCGCCGCCGCTGAGGCGCACCCACGCGCGCAGTCGCGGCCCGAGGCTGCGACCGCGCTCGCGCGCGAGCTCGAGCAGCCGCTGCGCGGAGTACTCCAGGCGCAGCATCGAGCACAGCGGCTCGCCGCCGAAGAACACCGTGCCCTTCAGCGCGGTCAGCGTCGAGCCCGAGCGCACCTCGCTGACCGCGTAGCGGTAGCGCGACGAGCGCGTCGCCGACAGGTAGCGGGCGTGGTAGATCCGGTCGGGGAAGAAGACGATCCGGAAGATCTCGTTCTCGGGCTCCTCGAAGAGCTCGTCGAAGCGGACGTCCACGTGTCACAGCCTCCCTAGGAGCGCCTGGCCGACCCGCAGCGAGTTGGCCTGGATGGTCAGGGTCGGGTTCGCCCCGCCGGACGTCGGCATGAACGCGCCGTCGGTGACGTAGAGGTTCTGGAACTCCCACGCGCGGCAGTCGCGGTCGAGCACGGAGTCGGCGGGGTCGCTGCCGAAGCGCGCGCCGCCGAGCACGTGGTTGGCGATCCGCGAGACCTCGTTGCCGACGTGGCCCTGGCCGTCGAAGCGCACGCCCTCGCCGGCGCGGCGCAGGATCTCGCCGCACCGGTCGGCGAGGATGTCCATAAGCGCCCGGTCGTGCGGGTGCCAGTCCTTGACGACGTAGGCGACCGGGCGGCCCCACTTGTCGCGCACGGTCGGGTGCAGCTCGATGCGGTTGTCGGGCTGGGCGACCTGGTTGGCCATGAAGCTCACCGACACCCGGCGGCCGAAGTTCTCGTCCAGGTAGTCCTCGAAGCCCGGGCCGACGATCGAGGTGTCGCCGAGGTAGCCCTTCCAGATGTTGTCCATGTCGCGTGCCTGCCACGTGCGCGCGAGCGAGATCGGCAGCGCGGCGTCGGAGGTGTTGTTGTAGATCGCGCCGCCCGCCCACAGGCCCTGCTCGCGCACCCAGTCGGCGCGCGCGCAGTGGTCGGTCGCCCAGTCGGAGTCGAGCGTCTTGGACTTGTCGGCCCGGTCGGGCAGGACCGCCGACGCGCCGCCGAAGCAGTGGGTGAGGAAGTAGCGGCCCAGCAGCCCGCTGCGATGGATGCGCTCGCCGAAGCCACCGGCGTCCGCGGCGCCCGAGAGCTGCAGCAGGCGGACGCTCTCGATCGCCGAGCAGGCGACGACGACGGTGCCCGCCTCGACGACGCGCCGCCCGCCCGCCGGGTCGCGGTAGTGGACCTTCGTCACGCGGTCGCCGTCGGACTCCAGGTGCGTGACGACGCAGTTGGCGCGCAGCTCGAAGTTCGGCTGGCTGGTCATCGGCGCGAGGATCGAGACCCAGGTGTTGGACTTCAGCCCGAGCGGGTCGCCGTAGCGGTTGACGAACGCGGTCTTGATCGACTCGCGATCGGCGGGGACCGTGCGGCCGCTGGCCTCGTGGTCGCGGGTGATGACCGCAAGCGGCGTGCGGTAGCGCTTCATCCCCAGCGCGTCCATCCCCTGTGCGACGAAACGCGAGATCGGGTTGGGCTCGAGCGGCGGCTGGTAGTGGTCCTGCGACGCGGGCTTCTCCTGGTTCTCCCGGGTCCCGTTGAGCCCGACGATCCGCTCGGCCTCGGTGTAGAACGGCTCGAGCTCGGTGTAGGACACCGGCCAGTCGCGGGCCTCGCGCTCGACGTCGCCGCCGGGATCGTCGCGCAGGTCGGTGCGCCCGGCGTTGAAGGACCTCAGGCGCAGGTCGTCGGGCGTGAAGCGCAGCGAGACGCCGCCGTACAGCTGCGTGCCGCCGCCGACGACCTGGGCCGTGTAGCCCTCGATCGTCGCGCGGTCGCGTCCGTCGACGTCGCGGTAGACGTGCGGCTCGTCGTTGAGGTCGGGCTCGACGTGGCTCGAGAAGTAGGACTCGCCGATGTTCGCCATCCCCGGGACCGTCAGGCGCTTCTCGGCGCCGGTGGCGAACAGCTCGTCGCGCTTGAAGTCGCTCAGGCCGTCGGGCGACTGCTGCTGCGTGCGCAGCAGCGGCCCCTTCTCGAGCATGAGCACCTCGTGGCCGGCGCGCACGAGCGTCTGCGCGAGCGGCGCGCCGCCGGCGCCGCTTCCCACGATCACGACGGCGCGGCGCTCGTCAGCCACGGTAGTCGGTGTTGTCGCCGAGCGGGGCCTCGATCGCCGCCTGCCAGTCGAACGGGTAGCGGTCCTGGAGGTACGCCCAGCCCGCGGTGCCGGAGTTGCCGCCGTGGCGGGGATGCACGAACGCGCCGGTCATCGCGTGGCGGCGCAGCAGCAGCAGGAAGAACCGCGGGCTGCCGTAGCGGCCGGTGTCCCACCCGGCGACCTGGTCTGACGCCATCGCGCCGTAGAGGTCGGCGAACGCGTCGCGCGGCAGGGTCAGCGGATCGCGGCCGGGGTTGCGCGCGCGCAGCAGCTCGTCGATGAGCTCCAGGCAGATGCGGTAGGCGTCGAGGTGGTGGCGCTCGGCGCGCGCGACGACCTTGTCGATGTAGTTGACGATGCCGACCTCCTCGTCGAGCTTGTAGGCGAGCGGGAACTGGTTGGCGCGGGCCTGGCGGTCCAGCGACTCGTAGACGCCGCGGATGAAGCGCGAGTTCTCGGGCAGGCGGAACGGGAGCAGGTGCGAGACCAGGCGCCCGAGCAGCTCGCGCTCGCGGCGGGTGAACGTCAGCGGGATCTGGCAGCCCTCGGTGAAGAAGCGCGACCACGGGCGGCCGTTGTCGAGCTCCTGCGTCTGCGGGTTGAGCGGGTCGAGCTGCCACACGCCGTCGACGCGCAGCTTGTACGTGTGGACCTGGCCCTTCGGGACGCGGACCGTGACGGCGTGGATGCCGCTCGGCTCGCCGAGGAAGCGGACCGGCTCGAGCGGCGTCGGCTCGTGCAGCTCGGCGAACGTTCCGGTGACGGCGACGTCCTGCGCCTGCCCGGTGCGCCCGTCATAGACGAACGTGACCGCGTTGAACGGATAGGACCCCTCGGCCGACGCGCCGTCGTAGTAGGAGTCGACGATCGGGTAGCGCCACGCCTCACACACCCTCGCGCGCGGATCTGCGGCGTCGTACTGGCCGAAGTCGTGGCGGCGCTCGTCGCCGTCGCGCGCCAGGAAGCGCGTGCAGTGGTTGAAGACGTACTGGTCGTCCTTCTCGATGACGACGGCGGGAACGGCGACTACCTCCTGCGGGCTGGACGGCCCTCCTGGCCGCCGACTCTACCCGCGCGCGATGAGGCGAAACAAGGGGGGCCGGGGTCGCAGCGCGCTCGCAATCGATCGCGTGCCTCTGGTCGCGAGCGGTCTGCGGGCGTCTAACATCTGCGCCGCTCGCGCGGCGGTGCATCTCGTCGCGCACGACCGACGTTTGACGCAGGAGGACAGCGACGATGGCATTCGAGGTTGGAGACCGAGTGGTCGCCGAGAGGTCCGGTCGCCGCCGCCGCACCGCGCGCGGGCCGCTGCGCCCCGGTCGGCACGGCGTGGTCACGCGCGTCCTGCGCGGCGACCCCAACCCGCGCTACGAGATCCGCTGGGACGAGGGCGTCACGACGGTCTACTCGCCCGCCAATGGCGGGCTGCAGCGCGCCCCGAGCTACGACGCGGCGGAGTCGTAGCGACGCCGGCGGCGGTCTGGCGGCCCCGCTACCCCTCCCGATACACCCGCCGCACCGCGGCCACAGCGGGCTTCGGGCGCCCGGCGAAGTCGTAGAGCCCCTTCTCGTTGAGGCCCGGCGTCAGGCGCAGCCGCGGCCGCAGGTCGAGCACCGAGCCGCCGCGGAACTCCGGGCGCAGCGCGTAGTCGCGCAGGTTCCAGACAATCGTCCCGCTCACGCCGGGCTCGTCGCGCAGGGCGCGCAGGCGGCGGGCGAGCACGGCGGCCTGGTGGTCCAGCCCCCCGAACGCGCCGTCGGCCACCCGTGCGGTGCCCGCCGCGCCGAGCTCGGTCACGACGATCGGCTTGCCGGGAAACAGCGAGCGCAGGCGCGCGATCCGCTCGCTCGCCTTCGCCGTCTGGCCGGCCGGATCGAGATCGAGGCCCTCGTACCAGCCGATGTAGTCGGTCACGCCGATCGCGTCGAGCTCGGTGAACATCCCGCCCGCGCTGTTGGGCAGGACGCGCCCCCAGAGGTCCGCGGCGACCGGTCGCGTCGGATCCAGCGAGCGCAGGGCGCGCGCGCTGCGGCGCACGTACTCCTGCTGCGCGGGCGGCCCGTTTCCCGCGACCTCGTTGGTCAGCGTCCACGCCAGGATCGACGGGTTGGCCTGCCGGGCCTCGGCGGCCCGCAGGGCGCGCTTGCGCGCCGCCTCGATCTGCGCCTCGGTCCCGGCGCGCCAGCGGCCGCCGGGCTCCCACGGACCGATCTCCTGCCAGACCAGGATGCCGGCCGCGTCCAGCCGCTCGAGCATGCTCTCCGACAGCGGCAGCTGCGAGCGCGTGGCGTTGGCGCCGGCCGCCCGCAGACTCGCCACGATGCGGTCCTCGTCGGCGCCGTGCAGCGCGTCGCCGCGCCCGCGCGCGTCGGGCGGCAGCGCAACGCCCTCGAGCACGAGCGGCCTGCCGTTGAGCCGCAGGCCCCCGCCGCCCCAGCCGAGCTGCCGCAGCCCGATCCGCCGCTGCAGCGTCGCCTCGCCGGGCACGTCGATCCGCAGGTCGTAGAGCGCTGGGCGGGCCGGCGACCACAGCTGCGGGTCGTCGAGCGAGACGCTCGTCTCGAGCTCGCGCGAGGTCCGGGCGCGGACGCCCACCTCCCCGAAGTCCAGCCGGCCGACCAGGCGCCCGGCGCGATCATGCGCGCCGCGGACGCGCAGCGAGCGCGAGGCGTCGCGGTTACGCACGCGCACGGCGACGTCGACGCGCGCCCCGCCGCCGTCGCGCCGCAGGCGCGTGCGGACCTTCAGCGCGCCGAGCTCGCTCGGACCGAGGCGCATGAACGTCACCGGGCGGTTCAGGCCGCCGTAGTTGAACCACCCGCGCGCCCAGCCGCCGTCGGCCTGGCGGCGCGGGCCGCGCCAGTCCACGCGCACGGCGATCGTGTGGCGGCCGCGCCGGAGCGGCACGCGGGCGGTGAACGGCTCGTATGCACCGACGTGCTCGCGCACGGGCTCGCCGTCGACGAAGACCGTCGCCTTGTGGTGCACGGACTCGAAGCGCACTGCGTAGACGCCGGCGACGGGCGCGTCGACGTCCTTTGCGAACCAGCCGATCGACCCGTCGTAGGCACGCCTGCCGGCCGCGCCGCGGTAGGCCTTCGCGTTGGGCGAGTAGGGCACGCGGACGATCCGCCCGCCGAAGTCGCCGCGCGCCCAGCCGTTGTCGCGGCCGCGGTTGTCGGGGTCCGAGCGGTAGCGCCAGCGCCCGAGCGTCACGATCGCGCTGCCGGCGGGGCCGTCGCCG
>DASZOA010000130.1:0-9320 GCA_035551055.1 Solirubrobacteraceae bacterium | reverse complement strand
CCTCGCCGCGCGCTACCACGTCGATCCGGCGCACACCGAGCATGTCGCGCGGCTGGCGCTCGGGCTCTTCGACGAGCTCGCCGAGGCCGGGCTGCACGACGGCGACCGCTGGGAGCGCGAGCTGCTGTTCTCCGCCTGCGTCCTGCACGACATCGGCATGTCCGTGGACTACGACGACCACCACAAGCACTCGCGCTACCTCATCCTCAACGCCGGCCTGCCGGGCTTCGACCCGCGCGAGGTGGCGCTCATCGCGCAGGCCGCGCGCTATCACCGCAAGGGCACGCCGGAGTTCGGCGAGCTGGGGCCGCTCGCGCAGGACGGCGACGCCGAGCGGCTGAACCGCATGGCGCTGCTGCTGCGCCTCGCCGAGGACCTCGAGCGCAGCCGCGACCAGAGCGTGCGCGCGGCCCACGTCGCCAGCGACGACGGCACGATCCGCCTCGAGCTCGAGACCGAGGGCAGCGCCGCCGTCGAGCGCTGGGCGGCGCAGCGCGAGGTCGATCTCTTCGACCGCGCCTTCGGCCGTCGCCTGAAGGTGCAGACCGCGTCGTCAGCCTGACGCAGGGCAGCGGGCCGCTCGGCGGGGCGCCGCCGCCGCGCGCCGCTAGGCCGAGCGCTCGTCGTGCGACGGCGAGCGGACGGGGATCATCGTCGACTGCGTGGCGACGGCATCGACGACGTCGGCCTCCTCGGCCTCGCGCTCCTCGAGGTGGTCGCCGTCGCACAGCACGCGGAAGTTGCCGCTCGTGCCGCCGTCGACGTGGATCGTGATCCCGGGAAGGACCTCCTCGCCCTCCTCGAAGCCGAGCCGCTCGAGATCGAAGTGCGCAAGCCCGATGCCGTAGGCGGTGTGCGTCGGGTTCTCGCGATCGTGCGCGTTGAGCGCGATCTGGAAGGCGCGCAGGTTGGCGGCGATCTTCTCGGTCGGCGTCGACATCGCCCTACACGGTAGCGCCGCTCACGCGGCGATCAAGACCCCGGGATTCAGGATCCCCCCGGGGTCGACCGCGTCCTTCGCCGCCCGCAGCGCCGCGGCGAACGGCTCCGGACGCTGGCGCTCGTACCAGGGTCGGTGTTCGCGGCCGACGGCGTGATGATGGGTGATCGTGGCCCCGGCGGCGAGCAGGACGTCGCTGACGGCGGCCTTGACCTGCGCCCACTGCTCGACCTCGTCGCCGCGGCGAGCGGGCGCCAGCACCGTGAAGTACGGCGCGGGACCGTCGGGATAGACGTGCGAGATGCGGCACGTGATCCGCCCGGCGGGTCCGGTCGACTCGGCGGCGGCCGCGGTCACGGCGGCGTGCAGCGCGGCGAAGCGCTCCCACGTGACCGCCGTCTCGAACGTCTCGGACAGGATCCCCATCGCGACGAAGGCGTCGCGCAGGTACGGAGCGCGAAGGAACGCCGTGCGCCAGGCGGCGACGGCGTCGCCGCTGCCGGACGGGTCGCCGGCGAAGCGCGGACGCCGCACGGCGCGCTCGTCCCACTCGCCGCCGGCCTCGGCGCAGATGTGCAGCCCGCGGTCCAGCAGCTCGCCGACGGGCACGATCGCCTCCGACGGACCCTCGAAGCCGACGACGAGCAGCGCGTCGGTGCCGTCCGCGGCGCCGGTCATGCGGGCCTCCTCGGCGTCGATGAGCCGGCAGTTGGAGGGCCGCAGGCCCGACTGCGCGATCGCCCGCAGCGCGTCGATCCCCGCGCCGAACGAGGCGAAGCGCACCGCCGCCAGCGAGTGCGCCCGCGGCCGCGGGCGCACGCGGCCCCAGGCCTCGGTGACGACGCCGAGGATGCCCTCCGACCCGAGCAGCATCCGGTCGGGCGACACGCCGGCGCCCGAGCCCGAGACGCGCCGCGACTGCCACGCCCCGCTCGGCGTGAGCGCGCGCACCGACTCGACGAGGTCGTCGATGCGCGTCTCGCCGGTCGCGAAGTGGCCGGCCGCGCGCGTCGCGATCCAGCCGCCGAGCGTCGACAGCTCGAAGGACTGCGGGTAGAAGCGCAGCGTCAGGTCCAGCGCGCGCAGCTGGTTCTCGAGCACGGGGCCGATCGCGCCGGCCTGGATCAGCGCTGCACCCGAGACGTCGTCGATCTGCAGCACGCGGTCCATCGCGGAGAGGTCGAGCGAGACGGCGCCCTCGAAGCGCGCCGGGACGTCGCAGGTCACGCCGCCGGTGACGCTCGTCCCGCCGCCGTAGGCCACGACCGCGACGTTCGCGCCCGCCGCCCACTCGAGCACCGCCTCCACGTCGCGCTCGCCGCGCGGGCGTACCACGATGTCCGGGGGGAAGTCGAAGCGCCCGTGAAAGCCGCGCACGACGTCGGCGTACGACTTGCCCCACGCATGCGACGCGCGCGAGTAGGTGTCGTCCGCGCAGATGCCCGCCAGCGCGCGCGGCGGCGCGACGCGCGGCGGCGGCAGGACGACGTCCTCGAGCGCGACCGGCTCGCGCACGACGCCCTCGCCGGCGATCCGCAGGTGCTCCTCCAGGCCCGGCGCGGCGGCGGCGAGCTGCGCCGTCGACCAGGCATCGTCCTCGTAGCCCCAGCCCCAGTGCTTGCGCCTGCGCATCTGCGCGACGATAGTCCCCGCAGCGATGCCCGCCCGCGTGCACATCTTCACCGCCTCCACCGGCGCCGGCCACGACCTTCCCGCCGAGTTCCTCGCCCGCGCGCTGCGCGAGCGGGGAGCCACCGCCCTCGTCGTCGACGGCCTCGCGATCGCCGGGCCCGTCGCCCGGCGCGCGATCGCCGCGGCCACGTCGCCGGGCGGCGGCGCCGGCCGGCTCGCCCTCGACGCCGGCTACCTGCTCGCCACGCGCCTCGCGCCGCTGCGGGGCGCGACGTCGGCCGCGCTCGACCGGCTCGCGCGGCGCGGCGTCGAGCGCCACCTGCGCGAGCATCCGCCCGACGTCGCGGTCTCGACGCATCCGCTGTGGTCGCAGCTGCTCGGTCGCCTGCGCCGGCGCGGGACGCTCCCCGCGCCGGCGGTCAGCGCGATCACCGACCTCGCCGCGCTCAGCTTCTGGGCTCACCCCGGCATCGACCTGCACCTCATCGCCCATCCCGAGTCGGCCGCCGAGGCGCGTGCGGTCGCCGGCGCCGAGACGAGGATCGAGGCGGTCCACGGTCTGACCGACATGCGCTTCTGCGACCCTCCCGACCGCAGCGCGGCGCGGACCGAGCTCGGGCTGCCGACGCGCGGCTCGCTCGTCGTCGTCTCGGGCGGCCGATCGGGCGTCGGCGACCTGGACGGCGCCACCGAGACCGCGCTGCACTACGGCGCCGACCGCGTCGTCGTGCGCGCCGGGCGCGACGAGCGCGCCCGCGAGCGGATGCAGGCCGCCCACGCCGACGACGACCGGGTGCAGGTCTGGGGCTTCACCGACCGGATGGTCACGCTGCTGGCCGCCGCCGACGTGCTCATCCACTCGAGCGCGGGGCTGACCGTCCTCGAGGCGCTGATGTGCGACTGCCGCGTGATCTCCTACGGCTGCGGCCACGGCCACGTCCGGGAGAACAACCGCGCCTACGAGCGGCTCGGGATGGTCACGGTCGCGCGCAACCACCCGCAGCTTGCGCACGCGCTGATCCACGCGCTCGCGGCGCCGCCGCTCGGTCCCCAGGTCCCGGACCTGCCCGCCGCCGCCGACCTCGTGCTCGAGCTCTGCGAGCGCGAGCCGGCGCACGTTCGCTGACGCGTGCGGCTCGCTCGCGCCGGCGGAGGCGAACTATCGTTGAGGCCATGCAGGGACCGGCGATCCTCGCCCGCGGCCACTGGCCGGTCGAGCGCGTGCGCACGCGCTGGCACGAGCAGCACTACGAGGCGCCGCTGGACAAGGCGGCGGCCGCCGACGCCGCGGTCGCCGCGCTGCGCGAGCGCGGCTCGCCGAGCCACGACGGGCTGTCGGCACGGCTCGTCGCGCACGCCGAGCACGGCGACGAGCTGCTGCTGGAGCTGCAGCCCGTGCGCTGGGCGCTGCGGCTCGTCGACGGCGACGCCTCGCACTCGATGGCCGCGCTCGCGGTGACGCGCAGCGCCGACGGGCGTTGGCTCGCAGGTCGGCGCGCGTCCTGGCTGTCGTCCTGGCCGGGGCGCTGGGCGCTCGGCGCCGGCGGCGCGGTCGACGTCGGTGAGAGCCCGGCCGACACGCTCGCCCGCGAGCTCGACGAGGAGTGGGCGGTGCGGCCCGAGCAGCTCACCGTCGAGGCGCTCGTGCGCCTGCCGCATCAGCTCGTCATGGTCGTCGGCCTCGCCTGGCTGCCCGACGGAGCCGAGGTCGAGATGGACGACGAGCACGACGCGTACGCCTGGTGGCCGGCCGACGTCGCCGACTGGCCCGCCGAGGCCGACGAGCCGCTGCGGCGCATGGCGGCGCTGCTGGCGGCGCATACCGCATGAGCCGGCTGCTGACGTTCGAGCGCCTGAAGTGGTCGTCGTTCACCCACTCGGCGATCTACACGGTGCTGCTCGTCGTCTGGCTCGTGCCGGGGCTGCACGGCCTCGAGGCGGTCTTCGGGATGACGCACGGCGTCGGCTGGATCGCGATGTCGCTGGCATGCATCGTCGCGCTGCGCCTGCGCGTCATCGACCTGCGGCTCGCCGTCGCGGTCGCGGTGCTCGGCGGGATCGGGCCGTTCATCGGCTCCTACGAGTTCTGGCGCCAGTCGCGCGGCGGTCGCTCCGGCGCCTCGCGCGAGGCGGCGCGCTTCGCCTGAGCCCGGGCGCGAGCGCGCCGCGGGCGGCGGGCGCGCCCCGGGTCGGTGCAACCCCGCCCACCGCTGGGGGTAGTCCCTTCGGTGGGCGCTTCGCCGCCGCGCGCGTCGACTGTCCGCCGCGCCCGGCAGACCTTCTACAGTGGGACCTTCGGCATGGCCGTGCACACGACAGTTCAGGTGACGCTCCCCGCGATGGGCGAGTCGGTCCGAGAGGGGACCGTGCTGGAGTGGCACAAGCAGGAGGGCGACCCGGTCGAGCTGGACGAGCCGCTGCTCGAGGTCTCGACCGACAAGGTCGACACCGAGGTCCCGGCACCGGCATCCGGCACGCTCGTGAAGATCCACGCCGGCGCCGGCGAGACCGTCGCCGTCGGCACCGTGCTCGCCGAGATCGCGACGAACGGCTCCGCCCCGTCCACACGCGCGCAGCCCCCGCCCGGGGCGGCGCCGCCGGCGGCCGGCGACGGCGGCGGGCGAGCGGATGCGGCGCTGGTCGACATCGTCGCGCCCGCCGGCGGCGAGTCCGTCCAGGAGGGCACGGTCCTCGAGTGGGCCGTCGAGGTCGGCGACGTCGTCGAGGAGGGCCAGCCCGTCGTCGAGCTGTCGACCGACAAGGTCGACATCGAGCTGCCGGCGCCGGTCGCCGGCACGATCGCCGAGATTCTCGCCGCGGCGGGAGAGACGGTCTCCGTCGGGCAGGCGCTCGCGCGCATGCGCCCGGCCGGCGAGCGCGGCGACGGCGCGACCGCGGCGCCGCGGCCCACCGAGCCCGCGGCGGACGCGCCGACCGCGCCGGCGACGAGCGCGTCCCCCGCCTCCGTGCCGCAGGCGGCCCCCGGCCTGGGCGGCAACGGCCGCCACGCCTCGCCCGTCGCGCGCCGCGCCGCCGCCGTCGAGGGCGTCGACATCTCCCGCCTTGCCGGCAGCGGGCCCGCCGGGCGGATCACGAAGGCCGACGTGCTGGCGGCGAAGAGCGCGCCGCCCGCGCCGAGCGCCCCGCCGGCGCCACCCGCCGCGCCGGCGGCGAGCGTGCCGCCGGCGCCCGCGGCCCCGCGTGCGCCGGACGCCGCTCGCGCGACCGAGCTCAAGGGCGGCGCGGCGATGCTCGCGCGCTACATGGAGCGGTCGCGCGAGATCCCGACGGCGACCTCGTTCCGCACGATCACGGTCACGGTGATGGACGCGCGGCGTCAGGAGCTCAAGAGCGCCGGCCACAAGATCTCCTTCACGCACCTCATCGCGTACGCGATCGCGCGCGCCGCCACCGAGCAGATGCCGGTCATGGCCCACCACTACGCCGACCTCGACGGCAAGCCGCACCGCATCGACGACGGCGCCGTCAACCTCGGCATCGCCGTCGACGTCGAGAAGCCGGACGGCAGCCGCGCGCTGATGGTCCCCGTCATCCGCGACGCCGGCCGCAGGACGTTTCCCGAGTTCCTCGACGCCTTCGGCGGCCTCATCGCCCGCGCCCGCGACAACGCGCTGACGCCCGACGACCTTGTCGGGGCGAATCTCACGCTGACCAACCCGGGCGGCATCGGCACGATCGCCTCCGTACCGCGGCTCATGCCCGGGCAGGGGACGATCGTCGCGACCGGCGCGATCGGCTACCCGGCCGGGCTCGACGCCGTCGGGCAGATGATCGGCGCCGAGAAGGTCATGTCGATGACGTCGACCTACGACCACCGCGTCATCCAGGGCGCCGAGTCCGGCCGGTTCCTGAAGGTCGTCGAGGAGTACCTGCAGGGCGAGCACGGCTTCTACGACGACCTGTTCGCCCAGCTCGGGACGCAGCCCGCCGCGCTGCCCGCGCCGCCGGCGCCCGTGGCCGCCGCCGCCGCCGCGCGCGACGCCGCCGCCCCCGCCCCGGCGCCGCCGACGATCGA
Organism: Solirubrobacteraceae bacterium; assembly: GCA_035551055.1. Lineage (GTDB taxonomy): Bacteria > Actinomycetota > Thermoleophilia > Solirubrobacterales > Solirubrobacteraceae > CADCVQ01. The sequence goes on along the minus strand of DASZOA010000130.1, from coordinate 2,712 downwards.
GCACGGGCGCGAGCTCGAGCAGCTCCTGCAGAGCGTCCAGGCGGCGACCTCGCTGCTGAAGGCGCACCGCACCCACGGCCATCTCGCCGCGCGCCTGGACCCGCTCGGCCGCGAGCCCGAGGGCGATCCCGCGCTCGACCCCGCGACAGTCGGCCTCACGCCGGAGCTGATGGCGAAGATCCCGGCGAAGATCCTGCGCATGCACGTGCCCGGCGCGACGCTCGCCGACGCGCTCCCGCACCTGCGCGAGACGTACTGCGGCACGATCGCCTACGAGATCGAGCACATCGCCTCGCACCGCCAGCGCACGTGGCTGCGCGAGAAGATCGAGTCCGGCGCGCACCGCAGCCCGCTCAGCCACGACGAGCAGAAGGCGCTGCTCAAGCGGCTCATCGAGGTCGACGCGCTCGAGCGCTTCATGCACAAGGCCTACCTCGGCCAGAAGCAGTTCTCGATCGAGGGCCTGGACATGACGGTGCCGATGCTCGACGAGCTCATCCAGCTGTGCGCGGCGCACGGCGGCCGCGAGGTCGTGCTCGGGATGGCGCACCGCGGGCGGCTGAACGTGCTGGCCCACAACCTCGGCCGCCCGTACGACACGATCTTCGCGGAGTTCGAGGGAGCCTCGACGCTGGAGGCCGTCACGACGATCCCGCAGGGCGGCACCGGCGATGTGAAGTACCACCACGGCGCCCAGGGCTCCTACCAGCTGCCCGACGGCTCGTCGATCCTCGTCAACCTCGAGTCCAACCCGTCGCACCTGGAGTACGTCGGGCCGGTCGTCACGGGCGCCACGCGCGCCGCGCAGACCACGCGCCAGGGCCCGCACGCGCACCGCGACGTGGACTCCGCCGTGCCGATCGTGCTGCACGGCGACGCCGCGATGCCCGGCCAGGGCGTCGTCGCCGAGACGCTCAACCTGCAGGCGCTGGACGGCTACTCGGTCGGCGGCACGCTGCATCTGCTGCAGAACAACCAGGTCGGCTTCACGACCGATCCCGACGACGCGCGCTCCACACGCTGGGCCTCGGACATCGCCAAGGGCTTCGACGTGCCGATCATCCACGTCAACGCCGACGACGTCGCCGCCTGCGTCGCGGCCGTGCGCCTGGCGTTCGCGTTCCGTCGCGAGTTCGGCCACGACGTGCTGATCGACCTCATCGGCTACCGCCGCTTCGGTCACAACGAGGCCGACGAGCCCGCCTACACCCAGCCCGAGCAGTACGCGCGGATCCGCCGCCACAACCGCGTCGCCGACCTGTGGGCCGAGCAGCTCGTCGCGCAGGGCGTCGTGACGGCGCAGGACGTCGAGCGCGAGAAGAACGACGCCTGGGACGAGCTGACCCGCCTGCACCAGCAGCTCAAGGCGCAGATCAGGCAGGCGGCCGAGGTCGGCGAGGTCGAGCAGCCGACCGGCGAGTACCAGCTCGACCGCACGCCCTCGCCGAACGTCAAGACCGCCGTCGGCGCCGAGCGGCTGCTGATCCTCAACGACGAGCTGCTGCGCGTCCCCGCCGGCTTCACCGTCCACCCGAAGCTCGTCAAGCAGCTCGAGCGCCGCCGCGAGGCGCTCGGCGCGGACGGCGGGATCGACTGGGGGCACGCCGAGACGCTCGCGTTCGCCTCGCTGCTGACCGAGGGCACGCCGATCCGGCTGACCGGCCAGGACGTCGAGCGCGGCACGTTCTCGCAGCGCCACATGGTCCTGCACGACGCCAGGACGGGCCAGACGATCTGTCCGATCCAGTCGCTGCCCGGGGCGCTGGCGCCGTTCGAGCTGCACAACTCGCCGCTGAGCGAGGTCGCCTGCCTCGGCTTCGAGTACGGCTACAGTCAGGAGGCGCCCGAGACGCTCGTGCTCTGGGAGGCGCAGTTCGGCGACTTCGTCAACGCGGCGCAGGTCATCGTCGATCAGTTCATCGCCAGCGGCCTGGCCAAGTGGGGCCAGACGTCGCGCCTCGTGCTGCTGCTGCCCCACGGCTACGAGGGCTCGGGCCCCGAGCACTCCAGCGCCCGCCTGGAGCGCTTCTTGATGCTCGCGTCGGAGGGCAACATCCGCGTGGCCAACGTCACGACGCCCGCCCAGTACTTCCATCTCATCCGCCGCCAGGCGCGGGTCGCCAAGCAGCGCCCGCTCGTGCTCATGACGCCGAAGTCGCTGCTGCGCCTGTCGCAGGCGACCAACCGCCTCGAGCATCTGTCCGAGACGCGCTTCTTCCCGGTCCTCGGCGAGCCGCGCGTGCCGGTCGAGAAGGTCCGGCGCCTCGTGCTGTGCACCGGCAAGATCTACTACGACCTCGTCGGGCATCCCCGGCGCAAGGAGGTCGAGGAGGTCGCGGTCGGCCGCGTGGAGCTGCTCTATCCCTTCCCGCAGGAGCAGATCCTCGAGCTCATCGATAGCTATCCGAACCTCGCGGAGGTCGTCTGGGTGCAGGAGGAGCCGCGCAACATGGGCGCCCGCGCGTACATGTTCGGGCGCCTCATGCAGGTCCTGCCCGAGCACCTGCGCTTCGGCTACATCGGGCGGCCCGAGCGCGCGAGCCCGGGCGAGGGGTACCCCGCCGCGCACGTCGCCGAGCAATCGAAGATCGTCGAGACGACGCTGGATCTCTCGATCCCGGTCTCGCTGTATCCGCGCAAGACGCCCGGCGAGCGGTAGGCGGTCACCGGGTCGCGGTGCATTGGCGCCCCGGTTGGCGCCGGCGACCCAAA
>DASZOA010000129.1:0-5932 GCA_035551055.1 Solirubrobacteraceae bacterium | reverse complement strand
GGCCGCCTCCTCGCGCGCGGGACGCTCCTGGCCGCGGCGCACGTAGTCGCCGCCGACGATGCGGTCGTATCCGCCGTCACGCACCCACGCCAGCAGCTCGTGGACGCGCTTGACCGGCAGCGAGTGCGTCTGGCGCAGGTCCGTCAGCAGCCGCTGCAGGCGATCCAGGCCCACGCCGGACTCCGTGTACTCCATCGCCTGGCGCATGAACGCGTCGAGGTTGAGGTCGTCGGCCTTGGCGCCCGCGGACGTCGTCATGAGCGTCTTGCAAACCCTGCGTGGATCGCGGGTGACGACGGCCGCCGCCCGGTCGCAGGTCAGCTCGGTGGCGCGAAACCACTCGAGCAGCGCGTACTGGACCGCGACCAGCGGCAGGCCGGCGCCCATCGGCAGGCGCATCTGCGACGTGAGGCGCAGCAGGATCTGCAGCGCCGTGCGATACAGGACGTGGTCGGAGAGGATGTGCGCGACCTCGTGGGCGAGCACGGCCTCGAGCTGGTCGTCGTCGCCCAGCAGCGAGACCGTGGCGCTGTTGAGCACGAGGATCGGCTTGCCCGCGCCGATCGCCATCGCGTTGACGTCCGGCGCGGCGGTCAGGTAGACGTCGTACTCCTCGGGCATGTCGAGCACGCCCAGCACGTGCTGGTAGCGCGTCCAGATGTCCGGCAGCTGATCGGTGCCCAGCCGCACGCCGGCGCCGAGATACGTCTGGCGCAGCGCGCGCTCGTAGCCGAACTCGATGAGCTTGCGCACGACGTAGTCGAGCATCGGGATCGACCCGAGCGCGGCGGTCGCCGCACGGTCGGCCGGGTGCTCGTAGGCCTTCGGCGAGATGCCGGTCAGCCGGTAGGCCTCGGCGGGCGTGGACACGGCCGTGAGCTTACGCGACCGGACGGGGAGCGCGCGCATCTTTAGACTCCGCCGTCGCGTGCGTGCCGCGACCATCCGCGACGGCGACGTCCTCGTCGAGCAGCATCCCGATCCCGAGCCGGGCGCCGGGCAGGTCCTCGTTCGCGTCCGTGCCGCGGGCGTCAACGGCGCCGACATCCTGCAGCGCGCCGGCCGCTATCCCGCGCCGCCGGGCAGCCCGCCCGACATCCCCGGCCTCGAGCTCGCCGGCGAGGTCGCGGCGCTGGGCGACGGCGCGCAGCGCTTCTCGGAGGGCGACCGCGTGATGGCCATCGTCGGCGGCGGCGGCCAGGCCGAGCTCGCCGTCGTCCACGAGCGCCAGCTCATGCCGGTGCCCGACGCCCTCGGCTTCCCCGCCGCCGGCGGCGTGCCCGAGGTCTTCACGACCGCCCACGACGCGGTCTTCGTGCGCGCCGGGCTGCGGCCCGGCGAGCGCCTGCTCGTGCACGGCGCGGCGGGCGGGGTCGGCACGGCGGCGGTCCAGCTCGGGCACGCGCTCGGAGCCCGCGTGACGGCGACCGTCCGCAACCCCGACGTCCGCGACGCGGTCGCTCAGCTCGGCGCCGACGAGGTGCTCGAGCCCGAGGGCTTCGAGGAGCGCCGGCCGTTCGACGTCATCCTGGAGCTCGTCGGCGCGCCGAACCTCGCCGCGAACGTCAAGGCGCTCGCGACCGAGGGGCGGATCGTGGTGATCGGCATCGGCGCCGGCGCGAAGGCCGAGCTGAACCTCGCCGCGCTGATGGCCAAGCGCGGGCAGATCGTCGCCTCGACGCTGCGCGCGCGGCCGCTCGAGCAGAAGGCCGCGACCGCGCGCGCGCTCGAGCGCGAGGCGCTGCCGTGGTTCGAGCGCGGGCAGCTGCGGGTGCCGGTCGCCGAGACGTTCGCGCTCGACGACGTCGCCGCCGCCTACGAGCGCTTCGCGGCCGGGGGCAAGGTCGGCAAGATCATCCTCGAGCCGTGACCGCGCCCTCGCCGTGGCGCAGCACGCCGCCGACGCGGTCGAGGTTGGGCAGCAGGTAGCCGGCCGCGATCAGCGGCAGCGCCGGGATCGCGCGGTCCAGCCAGACGCCGAGGACGAGCGACGCCAGGAGGCCGAGCGTCATCCCCGCGAGCGTCGCCGCGCCGCGAAAGCCGTAGCGCGCCGACCAGGCGGCGAACAGCGACAGGAAGACCGCGTCGGACAGCCCGAGATGACCGACGCTGCCGGCGCCGCCCCACGCGGGGAGATCGAAGCTCAGCGGATCGACGCGCGCGGTGCCGCCGGCGAACAGCCGCGACGACGGCCCGGCGGCGACCGACCAGACGTCGACGCCCGCGACGAACAGCGGCACGGCGATCGCGCTCAGCGGCGTGGCGAGCCAGCGCGCGAGCAGCAGCCCGACGGCGGACGCCAGCAGCGCCTCGCAGACGTTCGCGCCCGCGCCGACGCCGTCCGAGCCGGCGGCGTTGAGCGCGGCGACCATCAGCCCGCTGCCGACCAGGATGAGCAGCGGGCCGATCAGCGTCCCCCGCGCCGGCAGCAGCGCAAGCGTCGCGACGGCCACGAGCACCAGCCCGATCGCGCCCGGCACGAGGACCGCCACGTCGCCGGCGGGCAGCGCCGGCAGCGCCGGCGCCGCCAGGAAGTAGACCAGCGCCGCGAGCGGAGCCGCGACGGCGATCGTGGCCGGTCCGGGGCGGCGCCTCAGTACGGCGGCAGGTCGGCGTACCACTCGCCGAGCACGCGAAAGGCCGACCAGAAGGCTCGCTTGGCCGACTCCTCGTCGAGCGCCTCGTCGATGTTCGGGACGTACAGCGCGTCGATCGACGGCGTCAGGCGCTGGATCTCACCGGGCTGCGCGACGACGGTCGCGGCGAGCGGCAGGGCGAGGTCGTTGAGCACCGCCAGCGCCTCGTCGCCCATCACGACGACGATCTTCGGCTGCACGATCGCGAGCTCCTCGGCGATCCGCGCGACGCACGCCGGGTCGGCGAGCGACGTGTCGCTGACCGGGCACTTCACGCACAGCGTCCCGTAGACGGCGAGCGGGTCGATCGCCAGGCGCCGGAACGCCTTCATGAGCGCGCCGCCGGCACGCCCGTAGAACGCGACGCCCTCCTCGATCTCGGGCGCCGTCGGCGCATGCTTGAGCAGGAAGACATCGGCCTGCGGGTGGCCCGAGCCGAGCACCGGCATGAGCTGCCCGCGCGGGCAGCGCGCGCACGCCTGCAGGTCGCGCGTCAGCGTGTTGAGCTCGCGGATCGCCCGCTCGAGGTACTTCTCGCGGATCTCGTCGTCGGTCGCCGGCACGGTCGCCGGTGGTTTCGACGGCCGCGACGGCCCGCCCTGCGCGTGCATCACGACTTGCGGGTCGCCCGCCGCACGCGCCGGTCGCGCACCGCGCGGCGCGCGCCCTGCGGCGTGGCCTTCGTCTCGAGGAACTTCAGCGCCTGGACGTACAGCAGCGACGAGGGCCTGGTGTGGATCTCGGCCTCGCGCAGCGCCTCGAGGAACTCCCGCGGGCCCTCGAAGTCCGCCATCCGCACGCGCACCGACCCCAGCCCCTGGGCGACGTGCGAGTCCGAGCCCGCCGCCGCGAGGATCCGGTACTTCGCCGCGAAGCGCTGCGCCTCCTCGTTGAACGACCCGATCGCGACACGCGGGTTGTAGACCTCGATGAGGTCGATCTCCTCGACGATCGTCAGCAGGTGCTCGTAGTCGGGCACCGCGTGCATGCGGTCGAAGGGATGCGGGACGTAGACGAGCCCACCCTGGCGCTTGATCTCGGCGACGGTCTCGGCGAGCGACATCCCGCGCGGGATCTTCTCCTCGATGAACAGCCCGATGACCTCGCCCTGGTCGGCGGTCTTGACCTCCTCGGAGACGATCACCTTGACGCCGAACTCGGCGGCCTTCGCGCGCGCCTCGAGCGCCCCGGAGATCTCGTTGTGGTCGGTGACCGCGATCGCTCCGAGCCCCTGCTCGCGGGCCGTCGCCAGGAGCACCTCGACCGGCGTCGCGCAGTCGTTGGAGTGGTCGGTGTGCATGTGCAGGTCGACGTCGATCCGGCGGCGCGCACGCAACCGGGCGGCCAGCGCCGGGTCGCCGGCGAGCGGATGACGGCGCGCGGCGAGCCGGTCGTAGACGTCCTCGAGGTCGTCGCCCACGCGCGGCCACGTCAGCCGCGCGCGGACCGGTGCGGCGGCCGCGGCGAGCCGCTCGCGCAGCGCGGCGTCGGTCACGAGCCGCTCGAGCTGGGCGGCGAGGGTCTCGACGTCGCGCGGCTCGAACAGCAGGCCGAGATCGCCCTCGCCGAGCGCCTCCTCGTAGACGGCCAGGCGCGAGGCGAGCGGCACGACGCCGGCGTTGATCGCCCGCAGCAGCAGCCCGGGCACGGGCGCGGCGCCGTCGGAGGCGGCGACGAGCACGTCGGTCCGGGCCAGCAGGTCGGCCTCCGCCAGCTCGTACGGGCTGTGGTAGCGCACGCGCGCCTCGAGCTCGGGCCGCAGCGGCGTGCTGCTCGACGGGCCGCGCGCCGAGACGACCGTCGCCTCCCACGGCGCCTCGGGGCGCAGGCGCCGCAGCGCCCGCAGGAACAGCCGCAGGGCGGGGCGCTCCTCGGACTCGACGAAGCCGAGCCGCACGCGGCCGTCGGGCGACGGCACGCGCCCCGGCGCCGGGTCGGCGCCGGGCAGCAGCACGCGGTACTCGGCCGGGAAGAAGCGCTGCATGAGCTCGCGCGTCGCGTCGAAGCTCGCCGTGCGCGCGTCGAGGCGCCCGAGCACGAGCTCGACGACCCTGCGCGCCACCTGCGTCGAGAGCACGCGCTCGGTGGGCTGGTGGAACGTGCCGACGTTCAGCGCGCGCGAGTGGCGCAGCGCCGCGCTCGACGTCGACGGCGCGAACGGCTCGTGCACGTGGCAGACGTCGAGCGGCAGGATCGTCAGCAGCTGCTCGATCGTGCGCGAGACGTCGACCGGCAGCGCGGGCGCGCGGCGCGGCCCGCCCGGCAGGTCGGGCAGCGCGTCGCCGACGGCGAGCACGCGCGGCGGCGCGCCGGGCTCGGGCAGCAGGACGGCCGGGTCGTCGCGCGCCGCGCCGATCGCCTGGCGCGTCTCGCGCACCGCCTCGACCGAGCGCGAGGGCGCGACGATCAGCACCCGATGGCCGCGCGCGGCCAGCTCGGCCGTCGTGCGCTCAACGTACGTCGTGATCTCGTGGCGGCCGGCGCCCCACGGATAGGGCGTGACGTGGGCGATCGCGAGGCGGTCGGCGGGCACCTCCATGAGCATAGGGACTGAGCGTTCTCACGTTCAGGGAGTGATCGCTCTCACACTTGCAACATATGTCACATGCGAGATTCGCTCCTCGTCCCACTCCCAGGAGGAACCATGAAGCGAATCTTCGGCAACGGTCGCTACGCCAACGTGACGGCGACGATGGCGCTGGTCGTAGCGCTCGGCGGCACGAGCTACGCCGCCACCAAGCTCCCGGCCAACAGCGTCGGCGGCAAGCAGATCAAGAGCAACGCGGTGACGTCGGGCAAGGTCAAGAACGGGTCGCTGCTGAGCAAGGACTTCAAGGCCGGGCAGCTGCCGGCGGGCCCCAAGGGCGCGGCGGGTGCGCCGGGAGCCCCGGGTGCTCCCGGCCAGAAGGGCGACAAGGGCGACAAGGGCGACAAGGGCGACCCCGGCACCGCGAAGGGCTATGCGCTCGTCGCCGGCGCCACCGGGGCGGTCACGCTCGGCCACAACATCGCCACCGCCAACGTCAACCGCATCGGGAGCGGCGCATACTGCATCTCGGGGCTCTCGTTCACACCGCAGAACGTGGTGGTCACGCCCGAGAGCCCGGGCGGAAACTTCGATCCCGAGGTCGGCATCGGTGCCGGCCCGTCGTCGTGCCCGGCGAGCACCCAGGTGCGCGTGTTCCTGCGCAGTAGCGCGGGTGCCCTCACGGACAAGACCTACTTCATCCTGCTCAACTGAGTCGAGCGGCGCGCCGGCTATGGCTGGTTCGACTTCGAGCGACACCACGAGCGGG
>DASZOA010000128.1:0-2650 GCA_035551055.1 Solirubrobacteraceae bacterium | reverse complement strand
GGTCGCGATCTCGTCGCCGGGCTGGTTCAGCGCGCCGTAGCGGCCGAACGGGTCCAGGCGGAACTGCGCCTCGCCGTCGAAGTCGGCCACGGCGACCGGCTCGACCACGTAGCGCTCCTCGAAGCCCTCGAGGTTGCGGCGTAGGCGCTCGAGGTTGCGCGCCACCGGCTCGTAGAGGCGGCAGCGCACCTCCGGCCCGCGGGTGAGGAAGTACAGCGCCGACAGGCCGATGTTCGAGCCCAGGTCGACGACGAGCGGCGGGGGTGTGGGGACCGCGTAGTCCTCGCGGCAGAAGATCTCGTTCAGCGTGAGCATGTCGTGGAACGACCACAGGATCGGGCGCACGACACCGCTGGGCGTGCGCACGGCGACGCGCGTCGGATAGCTCCCGCGCCCGAGGAGATAGCGGCGGTAGGCGTCCAGTGGCCGCGGATAGCGCCGTGCCATGTTCACGAGCGCGCGGTAGTGGGCGGGCTCGGCGATGTTCTCGACGACGAATCGCAGCGAGCGGTCGCCGAGCAGCCTCACAGCTCCTCCGCCGCGCGCGGCGCCATGCGGTCGAAGACCCGCAGGCCCAGCCACGTGACGGCGACGAGCAACGCGACCGGGATCGCGACGAGCGCGGTCGAGCCCAGTCCCTCGCTCAGCGACGTTCCGCCGACGAGCAGGTGGCGCGACTCCTGGATGAGCGCCGCGACCGGGTTGCACAGCGCGATCGTCGCGAGCTCCTGCGAGCGCCCGATGACGGCCTCGATCGGATACAGGATCGGCGTCGCGTAGAACAGCGCCTGCAGGACGACCTCCCAGATCGGCCGGACGTCGCGGTAGCGCACGTACAGCGCGCTGAGCAGCATCGCCACGCCGGTCGCGAAGACGAGCATGAGCGCCACCGGGATCGGCAGCGCCAGCCAGCTCCAGCGCGGCTGCACCCCGCTCGCCGCCACGAAGATCGCGAGCACGACGAGGTTCAGCGCGAGGTTCATCGCCGCGACGAGCGCCACCGCCAGCGGCACGACGGCGCGCGGGAAGCCGACCTTGCGCAGCAGCGACTCGCGGTCGACCATCGACGTCGCGCCGCTGCCCGTGACCTCGGCGAAGAAGAAGTACAGGATCATCGCGAGCAGCAGGATCACGCCGTAGTGCGCGACGCCCGCGCCGACGGCGACGACCTCCGAGAAGACGAAGTAGACGATCCCGAACAGCAGCAGCGGGCGCAGCAGCGACCAGACGTAGCCGAGCGCCGAGCCGTAGAAGCGCACCTTCCAGTCGGTCGCGGCCAGCGTGCGCGCGAGGTTCCAGAAGCGGCGCGGGTCGCCGCCGATCGCCGACGGCCCGCGGACGCGCTGGGCGGCGGGCGCCGCCGTCGTCATCCGGGCGCCCCGTCGACCGCCGGCTCGGCGCGCTCGGGCGCGTCGACGAAGAAGGCGTGCGGGAGGTCGACGAGCCCGCCGGCGGAGCGCGCGCCGGTGACGACGGCCGTGGCCGCCTTGTCGGCGCGCGCCATGACGCGCCCGCCGCCGCCGCGTTGGATCACCTGCGCCGTCAGGTCGTAGCGCCCCGGGGCCAGCCAGTTGTCGAAGCTCGCGCCGGCGGTGACGACGTCGCCGGCCGCGTACGCGCCGCCGGCGCCGTCCTCCCACTCCGAGCTGACGGCGAAGACAACCCGGCGCTGCGGGTCGGTGAGCGACAGGTGGAAGATCGGGTCGCGGACCGCGCGCAGGAAGCGCACGCGCATGCACAGCGCGCAGGGCGCGCCCTGGGGCAGCGCGCCGCCGCGGCGGCCGGCCGCGTCCTGGATCCAGACGTCGACGAGCTGCGCGGCCTCGCCGGCGTCGCCGAGCGGCCGCCCGCCGGCGGCGACCGCGCCGTCCTCGGCGGCGAAGTTGAGCGCCGTGTAGCGGCGGGCGATGTCGGCGGCGTCGCCGATGGCGGCGATCTCGCCGCGATCGAGCAGCAGCGCGCGGTCGCAGAAGCGCTGGACCTGGTGCATGTCGTGGGTGACGAGCAGGATCGTGCGGCCCGCCTCGCGCGAGCGCTGCAGGACGTCGTAGCACTTCTGCTGAAAGGCGGCGTCGCCGACCGCGAGCACCTCGTCGATCAGCAGCAGGTCGGCGTCGACGTGGACCATGACGCTGAAGGCGAGGCGCACCTGCATCCCCGATGAGTAGTTCTTGAGCTTCAGCTCGGCGAACTCGTGCAGCTCGGCGAAGTCCATGATCGACGTGTAGCGCTCGCGCGCCTGCGCGGGCTCCAGGCCGAGCATGACCGCGTTGATGAGCACGTTGTCGTGGGCGCTGAGATCCGGGTTGAAGCCGACGCCCAGCTCGATGAACGGCGCCATCCGGCCGCGCAGCCACATCTCGCCGGCGTCGGCCTGGTAGATGCCGGCGAGGCACTTCATCAGCGTGCTCTTGCCCGAGCCGTTGCGTCCGACGATGCCGAACACCTCGCCGGTGCCGACCTCGAAACTCACGTCGCGCAACGCGTGCAGCTCGTCGTCGCGCCGGCGGCGCGCCGGGTGCAGGACGCGCTCCTTGAGCGTGCTGACCTGCTCGCGGGGCAGGCGAAACGTCTTCGCGACGCCGTCGACGCGGACGGCGACGTCGTCTGGCGGCGGGCCGCTCACCGGCTAAGCGTAGGGACCCCGGCG
>DASZOA010000127.1:0-2237 GCA_035551055.1 Solirubrobacteraceae bacterium | reverse complement strand
CCTGGCCGTTGGCCGCGACGGCGGCGGCGTCGAGGTCCTGGCCGTCGACGAAGTCGGCGTTCAGTCCGCTGGCGACGCCCGTGGCGTTGGTGGCGAACGGCTTGGTGTTGGGTCCGCCGTTGCCGGCGGAGATCAGGCCGGTGATCGCGCCATCGGTCTCGAACTCGAAGGCGAAGCCCTGCTCGAGGTTGTTGGCGCGTATGCACGGCTCGTTGTTGGCCGCCGTTCCGCCGGCTCGCGAGCGGCACCCGTAGATCGCGCCGCCGCCGCTGTTGGACTTGTTCGACTGCCGGGTCCCGTACGTCGGGGTGTCGGCGATGATCTGCGTCTCGCGCTGCAGCTCTCGCGCGGGGTCCGGCGACGGATTGCGCACGCCGCCTTCGAGCGGGCTGCCCTCGCCGAAGCCGCCGGCGACGGGGACGGCTGTGGCGATCGCCGCGACCGCGATGGCGCCGACGACGATCGAGCGGTGACCGAGGGCTGCTGCGAGCTTGCGCGGCTTGTCGGTTCGGCTGGTCTGTGGCATCTGCTCCCTCCGGGCTTCTCGGCGCCGGCGGCGCGGCGCAGACGAGGGAGGTCGCCGGCGCGGCGCCTCCCGATTCGCCTCGCCACTACCCCTCCGCGCCGTGCGCGACGGTGCCACCCGTCAGCGCTATGACACAAGCGCGTTCGGACTACGATCGGGCGCCGTCCGGCGCGTGCGGCAGCTCGGCCGGCGGTCCGCTGCGCTACGCCGCGCGCTCGGCGGCGGCACCGCGGCGGATGAAGTAGATCGCGATCCCGAACGCGATCACGAGCAGCGCCAGCAGTCCGAGCTCGAGCAGGAAGTTCGTCAGCGCCCGCCCCTCCTGCGGGAGGTGCTCGATCTCGGCGGTGATGACGACCACGCGCCGCACGGCGGCGATGATCCCGATGAACAGAAACGGCTCGGCGGCGATCTGACCGCGCGCGATGACGAGCTGCAGCGTGTACAGCAGCTCGGCGACGATGAGCAGAAGCAGGACGCGATCGAGAAACCGCAACCCCAGGTCGCTCATCGCCACGCTCTCCCGCATACCGGCGACGAAGCCGGCGATCGTGTCCCACAGGATCATGGCGCCGGCCGCGACGAGCAGCACGCCGACGATGATGTAGAGCGTCGTCTCGACGAGACCGATCAGGCTGCGCGTGCGATCGATGCTGAAGCGCAGCCGCCGCGGCCGCGCGCGCCCGAGGTTCAGGAGCCTGCTGTCGGACATCGCGATCGTTGGCTGGGGGGCATCGGCATCGGTGCGTGACCTCCTCGGGCTGCTCGCTCGCCGCCACGCGCACGCGCGACGCCGCCTGCCCTCGCCGGTGCTGGCCGGCGCGGGACGAGCCGCTCTCGCCGCGTGGGCGCGATCCGTCGTCGTTGTGCCTACGGGGACTGGCCGGCCTCGCGCAGGTGCGCTGCGCTGCTCCGCACGCGGCGACTCGTGCCGCGGAGCCGCAGGATGCGGCTCAGTTCCCCGCTCGCGACGCGCGAACGCGTCACGACCCGGCGTGGAACATCCGGCACCGTAGCACAGGACGTGCCCAGGACGGGATCGCGCCGCCGGCTGCGCTCCAGTGGGTAGCCGCTGGGCGTGGCGTCGCTCGACCTGGTCCTGCTGGTTGCCGGTTGCCTGCTGCTCGGCCTCGACATGATGTCCGAGGTCGTGCGCCGACTGTGGCTGTCGGTGCCGCTGGTCGCGCTCGGTGTGGGCGTTCTGCTCGGACCCGACGTGCTGGGCGTGATCGAGCCCGCCGAGCTGGGCGACGACAAGAAGATCCTCGAGGGGCTCGCGCGCGTGACCCTGGCGCTGGCGGTCGTCGACATCGCGCTGCGCTTCGATCGCCGCACGCTGGCGCAGGCCTGGCGTCCGGCCGCGCGGCTGCTGGTCGGGGGGATGCTCGGCATGTGGGCGCTCACCGGTCTGTCCGCCTGGCTGCTGCTCGACGTGCCGCTCTGGGTGGGCTTCCTGATCGGCGCGATCCTGACGCCGACCGACCCGGTCGTCGCCGCGACGCTCACGTCCGAGGACATCGCGCGGCGGAACCTCCCGCTGCGGCTGCGCCGACTGCTGCAGCTCGAGTCGGGCGCCAACGACGGGCTCGCGATCGTGCTGTTCCTGCTGCCGGCGATCGTGCTCAGCGAGCCGTCGGACGAGGCGGCGCACTGGCTGGCGACGGCGGCGCGCGAGCTCGGGATCGCACTGGGGGGTGGCGTCGTGCTCGGG
>DASZOA010000126.1:0-3719 GCA_035551055.1 Solirubrobacteraceae bacterium | reverse complement strand
CGCCCTCGCGGAGGTCGTGCGTCCAGCCCCATTTCGGCAGGGCTCCAAGCTCACGCGCGGCGTCGGTGCAGTGGTGGCAGACGACGAGGATGCCGGCCCGCGGAGCGCTCTGCGCGAGCGCCGCGATGACCTGTCGCGCGGCGCGCTCCGCCCCGGTCGCGTCGAGTACCACGACGTCGGGCCGCTCGCCATCGGCGAGGCTCGCGATGTCGCCCGGCTCGTCGAGCGACGTCACCGCGAACGTGACGGGCCCGAGTGCGGACAGCACGGTCACGGCGCGCTCGCGGTAGGCGAGGTCGAGGGTGACGACCAGGGTTCGGATCGGGCGCAGCCGGACCACCGCCGCCAGCTCCCGCAGATCGCCCGAGCCGGGCTCGGCGTCAGCCATCGGTGACGATCCTCTGAAACATGGTGGAAGTGTCGCCCTCCGGTCGGACGCTGTCGCCGGACGAAGGTCGAGGTTGCGACGTGACCTTCGCCCGGCGGCGCGAGCGGTCAGCGCAGCGGCACGAAGCGGACGGCATCCAGCAGCGTGCGCTGCACGCCCTCCGGATCGCGGCGCAGCAGCACGAGGCGCTCGCCGTCGCCGCCGGCGACCGGGGCGAGCAGCCGGCCGCCGACGGCGAGCTGCTCGAGGAGCGCGGCGGGAACGTCGCCGCGGGCGGTCGCCGCGACGTTGATCGCGTCGTACGGCGCGTGCTCGGGCAGCCCGGCGGCGCCGTCGCCCGCCACGACCGTCACGTTGTCGATCCCCGCGAGCTCGAGCGAGCGCGCGGCCTGCGCCGCCAGCTCCTCGTCGAGCTCGATGCCGTAGACGTGACGGCACAGGCGCGACAGCAGCGCGGCGTGGTAGCCCGAGCCGGTGCCGACGTCGAGCGCGACGTCGTCGTCGGACAGCTCGAGCAGCTCGCACATCCGCGCGACGAGCGTCGGCTGCGAGATCGTCTGGCCACCGCCGATCGGCAGGGGTCGGTCGAGGTAGGCGAAGCGGCCGAGCGCGGGGGCGACGAACAGCTCGCGCGGGACCTCGGCGACGGCGGCGAGCACGCGCTCGTCGGCGATCCGCGAGCGCAGGTTGCCCAGCAGGCGGTCGCGGTCCGCCGAGTCGCTCACGCCGCGCGGCTGCCTCCGTCGAGCAGCGGCTCGACGCGCGCGAGCAGGTCGTTGACGATCCGCGCGGTCGCGCCCCAGATCACCGCGTGCGCGCCGACGTCGTAGACGTCGCTGCGAAAGGGGATCCCGCGGTGCAGCAGCCGCCGCCGCGTGCGCGCCGCGCGCAGGTCGCGCAGACGCAGCTCGAGCACCTCGTCGACCTCGCGCGGCGACAGCCTCCAGGCGTGCCCGCGCTCGATCATGCCGACGAACGGATAGACGGCGTAGCTCGTCGCCACGGTCGGCGTCGGCGGCAGCGCGCCGAGCACGCGAACCGCCTGCGCCGGCAGGCCGATCTCCTCCTCGGCCTCACGCAGGGCGGTGAACAGCAAGGTCGCGTCGTCGGGGTCGGAGCGCCCGCCGGGGAACGAGATCTCGCCCGCGTGCCGGCGCAGGTCGTGGCGGCGACGGGTGAACACGGCGTGCAGGTCGCCGTCGTCGACGTAGAGCGCCACGAGCACCGCAGCCTTCGTGCGGCCGTGCACGACCAGCGAGGTGGCGTCGCCGGGGTCCAGCAGGACCGCGCGCAGCGCGTCAGGCAGCGAGCTCGATGCGCTCGACACGCTCGTCGAACATGACCTCGCCGTCGAGCGTGCGGTGCACGGGGCACTTCGCCGCGATGACCTTCAGCCGCTGGACCTGCTCTTCGCTCAGGCCGGCGGGCAGTCGCAGCGTCATCGTGAACTTCGTCGGGCAGCCGCGCTCGGCGGGGGCGTACTCGCACTCGACCTCGACGTCGCCCAGGTCCCACCCCTTCCGCGCCGCGTACATCTCCATCGTCGCGGCCGTGCACGAGGCGAGGCTCGCGGCCAGCAGCTCCTGCGGCGAGGGGCCGGCGTCGTCGCCGCCGGCGTCGTGGCCCTCGTCGACGGTCAGCCGGTGCTCGCGGATCTTGACCACGTGGCGGTAGCCGCTGATGCGCTGGGCTGACGCGCGCATGGACACGAGTCCATGTTACTCCGGGTCGTGGAGCGGGTTGAAGAGCAGTCCGGTCGGAACTTTGGGGAAGAAGTAGGTCGACTTCGGCGGCATGTTCACGCCGGCGGCGGCGATCTCCCGGATCTGGGCGACCGGGATCCCGCGCAGGAAGAAGCCGGCGTCGTAGGCGCCCGACTCGACGAGCTCGCGCGCCTCCTCGAACGAGCGCGCGTAGCCGAGGCCGCGCAGGTGCGAGATGTCGTCCTCGCTGAGCTGCAGCGGGCCCTTCAGCACGAGCGCCTCGAGCACGGCGGTGTCCAGCCGCCGGTAGGGGTCGGGCATCCCGGCCAGCGCCTCGTCGGCGATCGACTGGTCCTTGAGCGTCAGCCGGAACGGTCGCTTGAAGAAGCTGTCCATGTAGCCCATCTGGATCGTTCCGTCGCCCTCGGCCGGCGGGACGAGGTCGGCGACCTCGATCGGCTCGAGTTCGAAGCAGCGCTTCAGCGTCGTGGCGAGCGTCTCGGGCTTGTCGGTGCCCTTCAGGCCGTCGACGAGGCGGTGGGTGGGAAACACCGTCAGCCCCTCGTCCTGCAGCGCGACGAGGCACATGAGCACGTAGCGGTGCGGGCCGTCGCCGCCGGTCTCCTCGGCGTAGACGCGCGCGGTCTCGTAGCGGTGGTGGCCGTCGGCGATCAGCAGCTCGGCGTCGGCCAGCGCCGCCTGGCCGGCGGCGATGGCGTCCGGGTCGGCGCTCCGCCACAGCCGGTTGCGCGTGCCGTCGTCCTCGGTGACCTCGCCGAACGGCTCGTCGTGCGTGGCCGGCTCGAGCGCCCGCCAGGCGCGCAGCTCCGGGTCGGAGTACAGCGAGAAGATCGGCGAGAGGTTGGCCTTCGTCGCGCGGGTGAGTCGCAGCCGGTCCTCCTTGGGGCCCGGGTGGGTGCGCTCGTGCGGGCGGATCGTGCCCGGGCCGTAGTCCTCGACGCGCACGCGCGCGAAGATGCCGTGCCGCGTGAGCGCGCGCCCGTCGGGGCCGGTGTAGTCCTGGACGATCGCCCACAGCGCCGACTCCTCGTCGCTGACGACCGCACCTTCGGCGCGCCAGGCGTCCAGCAGCGCCGCGGCGTGCGCGTACGGGTCGCCGCCGCCGCGATGCTCGGGGAGGTCGATCGCGACGACGTTGTGCGGCGCGCGCGCGGCCAGCTGGGCGCGCTGATCGGGATCGATGACGTCGTAAGGGGGCGCCGCGAGATCCTGCAGCGGCCCGGCCACGGCGGGGTCGTAGTGCAGGGCGCGAAGCGGCTCGACGCGGGCCATCGAGGACGCAGACTAGTGCGTCTGCGATGCCTCGCGCCGCCGGCCTGCCCGCTCCAGATCAGCTGCGCGCACGCTGCCCGAAGTCGGTCGTGTAGGTCGCCGCGGGGCGGCCGCTGACATCGCCGGGGGCTCCGGTCGCGACACCGATGCCGATGTTGCGAAACCGGCGCTCGAGGATGTTGCGGCGATGGCCCGGGGAGCGCATCCACGCGCGCACGATCTCCTGCGGCGTCGCCCGCTCGCCCGAGCCCCAGGCGATGTTCTCGCCGAGCGACCAGCTGGCGAGCCGGCCGCGCAGGTAGCTCGTGCCGCCGCGCACGCGGCTGGTCAGCGTG
>DASZOA010000125.1:0-3932 GCA_035551055.1 Solirubrobacteraceae bacterium | reverse complement strand
AATTCGACCCACCCCGCCGGTTCCGCCGCTCGAGTAGTTTATTTGATCGTCCTGCGCTCAACGGCACCTCGCGCGCCGACAGTGGCTTCGTCCGATGCGCTTCGCTGCCGCTCGGGACGAGATGCAGAAGTCGCGTTGTGTGGCGCTGCTAATGGTGCTTAGAAGCAGCTCGCGGCGCCCGGGCTTCGTCTGACGCCTGCCGAGCACGGCGCCAAGGGCTCGATGGAGCTTCTACTAACGGCGTCCGCCGATTTCGCGCGATTGGGCAGTCGACCCCGTCCCGGGCCCTGTCGCCGGGAACCCGCGCTGTCGATCCACGGCGCCGGCGCGCCGTCGGCGCGGCCTGCCGCCGGCCCGACGACAGCGGTCGGCGGACCGATGAGCCGCCGCGGAACCGGCAGCTGTCCACACCGCGGCGGGGCGCCGCTAAGGCCCCGGCCTGCCGGCGCCGATAGGCAACTCGTGGGGCGTCTGGGGCTGATCAACTGCGCACTGATGCTCGCCGCCGGCCTGGCGCTTGCGGCGGACGCCGGCGCGTCGGCGACCGCGAGCGCGGGTCGCTCGGTGGTCCCCGACCGCTACATCGTGCTCTACGCCAACGGCGTCGAGGACGCCCGCGCGGCGACTGCGCGCATGGAGCGGGCGCACGGCTTCCGCGCGCGGCTGCGCTACACGAGCGCCGTCAGGGGGTTCGCGGCGACGCTGACCGATGCGCAGGTCGAGCGGCTGCGCGACGATCCGAATATCGCGTCGGTGACTGGGGACCGTGTCGTGCGCGCATCGGCGGCGGTGCCGCTGGCTCCCGGCGAGCCGCTGCCGCCGACCGGCGTCCGGCGGATCGAGACGGCCACCGCCGGCACCGCGCGGCAGCACAGCAGCGTCACGGTCGCGGTGCTCGACAGCGGCATCGACCTCGACCATCCCGATCTCAACGCCGTGCACGGCAAGAACTGCATCGACGGCTCCGCGCCCGCCGACGACGACGAAGGGCACGGCACGCATGTAGCGGGCACGATCGCCGCCCGTAACAACGGCGCCGGAGTCGTCGGGGTCGCCCCGGATACCCGGCTGGTCGCCGTCAAGGTGCTCGACGCGGAGGGCTCGGGCACGACGTCGCAGGTCATCTGCGGCATCGACTGGGTGACGGCGACGCTGACCGACGGCGTGGTCGACAACGACGTCGCGGTCGCGAACATGAGCCTCGGAGCCTCCGGACCGGCGCTGCGGACGTGCGGCACGACCAACGATCCGATGCACCGGGCGATCTGCGCCTCGACGGCAGCCGGGGCGACGTATGTCGCCGCCGCCGGCAACGACGGCTGGGACTTCGACTACGCGCAGCAGCCCGACGTCCCGGCGGCCTATCCCGAGGTGCTGACGGTGACGGCAATGTCGGACACGGACGGTGGGCCGGGCGGTCTCGGAACCAGCTGCTCCTCGGCCGACGACACGCGGGCGGACTACTCGAACTTCGCGCTGACCCAGGCCGGCGCCGACCACGCGATCGCGGCCCCCGGCAGCTGCATCCGCTCGACCTGGCAGGGCGGCGGGCATCGCACGTTGTCGGGCACGAGCATGGCGGCGCCGCACGTCGCCGGTGCGGTCGCGCTGTGCCTCGGCGAGGCCCGCGGGAGCCGGCCCTGCGCGGGGCTGCGTCCGGCGCAGATCATCGCCCGGATGCGTGCGCAGGCGCAGTCGCGCAGCACCGCGGACGGCGGCTACGGGTTCGCCGGCGACCCGCTGCGGCCGCTCCCCGACAGCTACTTCGGCCACCTTGTCGCCGCCGACACCCGCGCGGCGGCCGTCAGCCTGACCGAGCCCGCGCACGGCAGCAGCACCGCCGATCGGACTCCGACGTTCGCGGGCCGCGCCGGCGACGCCGACGGCGACGCTGAGCTCGTCGACGTGGAGCTGTTCGAGGGGCCGGCCGCCGCCGGCGCGGCCGTGCGCCGGCTCAGCGCCGCGCGCAGCGGCGCAGCCTGGTCGACGACGCTGCCCGACGAGCTGGCCCTACCCGCCGGGACGTACACGGCGCGCGCCCGCCAGCGCGGACCCGGCGGCGACGAGGGACTCAGCGCAGCACAGACGTTCACGGTCGAGCCGGAACGCGAGGGCGGCGCGCCGACGGGCACGCCGGCCACGGCGCCGAGCGTCGAAGCGCCGCTCGCCGGCGAGCCGTCGCCCGCCGGTCCGGCTCCCTCCGCTGCGACGCCGCCGCCCCCCGCTCCGCGCACGCCGGCGGCCGGCGCCGGCGAGCCGGCCAAGGAGCCGGCCAAGCTCGCGGTCGCGCGCGCGCGCGTTCTCGCCCGGCAGCGAGCGCTCGAGGTTCTCGCGCCGATCACGCGGCGCGCAACCGGAGCGATCGCCATCTCCTTCCACGCCGGCGGACGGCGCACGAGCTTCCGACAGACGATCCGGGCGGGCAGCGATCGGTTGCGCATCGCCCGCACGATCCCCTGGGCCCAGGCGCGCCTGGGCACCGGCATCCTCACGCTGCGCTATCCGGGCAACGACCGCACCCGGGGCCAGGAGGTGCGCCTGCGCGCCGCCGCTCGCAGCGCGCAGCTCGCGGCCCGGCGCCCGCGGCTGGTCGGCGGGCGCCTCGTCGCCGAGGGCACCGTGAGCTCGCGTGCGCGCGGCGTCGTGCGCGTGCAGCTGGACTGGTCGCGCGACGGCCGCGGGCGGCTCCACGACGTCAGCGCCCGGATCCGCGACGGGCGCTGGCGACTGGCGCTCCCCCTCCCCGCCCGCGTGCTCGACGACATCTCCGCCCGCGACGGCACGCTGCACTCCTACGTGCTGTTCACCGGCTACGGCCCGCGCCGGATCCGCGGCGAGATGCGCTCCTTCGAGGTCCTGCCGGCGCCATAGCGCCGCCGGCAGCGCGCGAGCTCGTCGGTGCGAAACGGCCCGGCGGGTAGGCCTGACGGCCGTGAGGTGCCTCGTCGACGGCCTGGATCTGCTGGCCTCCCCGCTCGCGCACGAGCGCGTGACGCGGGAGCGCGCGCACCGGCCCTGGCCGCTGCCTGCACGCTCGTGGACGATGGCCCAGACGTGGACCGACCTGCTGTTCGCGCACTGGAGCGTCGCTCCCGAACTGCTGCGCGGCGTGGTCGCGTCGCCGCTTGCGCTGGACACCTTCGACGGGCGGGCGTGGATCGGCGTGACGCCGTTTCGCGTTCGCAACCTGCGCCTGCGACCGACGCTGCCGGTTCCGCTGGTGTCGGCGTTCGGCGAGATCAACGTGCGCACGTACGTCACCGTCGACGGCAAGCCGGGGATCTACTTCTTCAGCCTCGACGCCGACAGCGCGCTCGCGGTCGCCGCGGCGCGGCGCGCCTATCGCCTGCCGTACTTCCGGGCCCGGATGTCGATCGCTCGAGACGCGGGCGAGGTCCGCTTCGCGAGCCACCGCACGAGCCGCGAGGCGCCTGCGCGCGCGGACTTCCGCGCCCACTACGGCCCCGTCGGCAAGGCGTTCCCGGCTACCGCGGGATCGCTCGAGCAGTGGCTCACCGAGCGCTACTGCCTGTATACGTTCGACGACCGGCGTCGTGTCCTGCGGGCGGACATCCACCATCCGCCGTGGCCGCTGCAGGCCGCCGACGCCGACATCGCGGTCAACACGATGACCGCCGAGATCGGCGTCGAGCTTGCCGGCGAGCCGCTGCTGCACTTCGCCCGCCGCCAGGACGTCGTCTTCTGGACGCTCGCGCCCTGCGAGTGACGAGCGAGCGTGAAGATCACCGCCGCGCGGCTCGCGGCGAGCCGCGGCCGCCGCGGCAAAAGTACCGGGGGGAGGTATTTGACGCGCTCCGCGGACGCATGCTACGGTCTTCCCCATCTACCCCCGGTGGGTATTCGTACCGAGGAGGATCCGATGCCGACCATCGCACCCCGCGCCGAGCAGCACGACACGCACCACGATCATC
>DASZOA010000124.1:0-6976 GCA_035551055.1 Solirubrobacteraceae bacterium | reverse complement strand
GGCGGCGGGCAGGGTTCCGCCGGGCGGCTGGGCGCCGATGCTCGCGTACACGGCGGCGGTGGCCGCCGCGGTGCGCGCCTCCATGCTCTGCTGGGCGGCCGGCGACGCGGGCGCGAGCGGCGGGGCGCCGATCCGCCGCTGCGCGTCGCTCTGCACGCGCTGCTCGAGCTCGGCGGCGCGCTCCGGGGCGCGCCCGGCCCACTCGCGCAGCCGCTTGACCTCGCGCGCCTGAGTGAAGTACAGCAGCGCGAGGACGCCGAGCCCGACGATCGACGCATAGCCGGCGTAGGAGCCGATCTGCTCGACGACGCCGCCCGGGGAGGCAGCGATGATCAGCGCGCTCACGAGTGCGCGCCGTCGCTCGTCGCTCGAAGTTCGGCAGAGATCACGGCAGCCTCCGGCTCAGAACGCAGGATCCTAGTGGGAGTGGCGTCGGAGATCGCGGCCAGCTCGGACACCTTCGCGGCGAGGCCCGCCGCGTCGCCCTCGAGCACGAGCAGCCCGATCTGGTCGAACATCTCGTCGACGACCCGCGGGCTGCGCGCGTCGCGCTCGGCGCGCAGGATCTTCTCGGCGGGCGTCGGCTGCGGGCGCTCGTAGGGGTTGAACAGCTCCTCGTAGAGCTTCTCGCCCGGTCGCCGGCCGACGATCTCGATCGCGATGTCGCGCTCGGGATCCAGGCCGGAGAGCTCGATCATCGTCCGCGCGAGGTCGAGGATCCGCACCGGCTCGCCCATCTCGAGCACGTAGATCTCGCCGCCGCGCGCGCTCCTGGCCAGACCGCCGGCGCGGATGATCAGCTGCACGGCCTCCGGGATCGTCATGAAGTAGCGCGTCATCCGCTCGTCCGTCACCGTCAGCGGCCCGCCGAGCGCGATCTGGCGGCGGAAGATCGGCACGACCGAGCCCGAAGAGCCCAGCACGTTGCCGAAGCGCACGGCGCTGTAGCGCGTGCCGGGAAAGCGCGCCTGCTCTGCCTCGATGGCGAACTCGGCCAGCGCCTTGGAGGCACCCATCACGGTCGCCGGGGCGACGGCCTTGTCGGTCGAGACGAGCACGAACGTCTTGACCTTCATCTGCCCGGAGATGCGGGCCATCAGCCGCGTCGCGATCGCGTTGTTGCGCACCGCCTCGACCGGGTTGGACTCCATCAGCCCGACGTGCTTGTAGGCGGCCGCGTGGAAGACGACGGACGGGCGGTATGCGTCGAAGACCTCGCGCATCCGCTCCTCCTCCTTGCAGTCGGCGAGCACGACGTCGAGCATCGCCGGGTGAACGTGGCGGTCGTCCTCGAGCTCGCGCTGGATCGCGAAGAGGTTGTCCTCGGCGTGATCGAGCAGGACCAGCCGGCGCGGGGCCACGCGCGCGATCTGGCGCGAGAGCTCGGCGCCGATCGACCCGCCCGCGCCGGTCACCATGACGACCTCGGCGCCGAGGTAGGCGCCGACGCGATCGAGCTCCATCCGCACCGGCTCGCGGCCGAGGATGTCCTCGACCTGCACCTCGCGCACCTGGCGCACGGCGTTGGCACCGGTCTGCAGCAGCTCGAAGACCGTGGGCAGCGTGCGGACCGGGATGCCGCGCTCGCGGCACGAGCGCACGACGTTGGCGCGCAGGACGCCCGGCGCCGACGGGATCGCGATCGTCACCTCGTCGGGCTCGACCTCGTCGAGGATGCGCCCGAGCTCCTTCGTCGTGCCGAGCACGCGCACGCCGTCGATCCGCAGCCGCCGCTTGAGCGGGTCGTCGTCGATGAAGCCGACCGGCTTGAGGCCCAGCTCGGGGTTGCGCAGGATCTCGCGCAGGACGAGGCGGCCGCCGTCGCCGGCGCCGACGATCAGCAGGCCGCGCGCGTTCCTGCGCGCGCGAAAGCCCCGCAGCGGGCGCTCGTAGACGGTGCGTGCGACGAAGCGCGAGCCGCCGACGAAGGCGAGCATGAGCAGCAGGTGCAGCGCGAGCACGCCCGAGGGCGTCGTGATGACGGTCTGGCCGACGCCGCTGGGCTGCGTGACGGGCTTGACGGTCGCGACGTAGAGCAGCAGCCCGAGCGCCGCGACGACGACGGCCTGCACGATCGTCGCGTAGTCGCGCTGCGTCACGTAGCGCCACCACTTCGTGTACAGGCCGAAGGCGGCGAAGACGAGCAGCGACCCGACGATGACCGGGATGAAGGTCGCGTCGAACAGGCGCTCGTAGCGATCCGGCACGCCTTGCGGGCCGTCGAAGCGCAGCTGGTAGGCCAGCCAGTACGCGAGCGCGACCGAGACCCCGTCGACCGCGAGCCCGAGCAGCGAGTGTCGATGGAGGGGGAGGGCCGCCGAACGGATCCGTCGGCGCATCGCCGCGGATTGTAGGGCGATCGGCGGCGAGACGGCCGCGCCCGGCGCGGCGCGTCAGGCGCCCGCGACGCCGACCGGCCGCGACGCGATCTGCGCGGCGACGCGCTCGGCGTCCCTGCGGGCGCCGAGGATCAGCATCGAGCTGAAGGAGTCCAGGAACAGCAGCCCGACGAAGAACAGCCCCGGCCAGCCGCGCACGGCGCCGCGGTCCTGCTCGGGAAAGCCGTCCTCGCCGATCGGCAGCGCAAACCGGATCCAGCCGTAGTCGTTGCGAAACCCCGTGCACCAGATCACGTTCGCGGCCTCGACGACGCGCCCGCCGGCGAGGACGGGCATCCCGTCGACGACGCCCACCGTGCGCTCCAGCACGCGCTCGACGCCGGCCGCGCGCAGCTCCGGCGAGCGGTAGCGCAGCAGCGGCCCGCCGCTCGTGCGGATCTTCGCGCGCGCCTTGCGCCCCATCGGCGTGCGCACGGTCAGCACGCGCGTCGCGACGAAGCGCATCACCGGCGGCATGAGGTAGCGCGCTCGCGGGCCGTCGCAGCGAAACGGAAGCTCGCCGGTGTGCCGCCCCGACAGCACGGTCTCGTGCCCGGCGGCGACCTCGTAGGCGATGTCGGCGCCGGAGTGGGCGGCGCCGACGACCAGCACCGGGCCGTCCTGCAGCTGCTCGGGGCCGCGGTACTCGCTGGAGTGCAGCTGGCGGATGCGCGGGTCCAGGTCGGCGGCGAAGTCGGGCACGTGCGGGTCGCGGAACACGCCCGTCGCCACGACGACGTTGTCGGCCTCCCAGCGCTGCTCGCCCGCGCTGACGAGGTAGCGCTCGCCGGAGCGCTCCAGCCCGTCGACGGCGACGCCGCTGCGGACCGGAAGCTCGAGCTCGGCGGCGTAGGCCTCGAGGTAGTCGGCCATCTCCGGGGCGGTCGGATACGAGCGCGCCGGGGCCGGGAAGCGCATCCCGGGCAGCTCGTCGAGGCGGGCCGGCGAGTACAGGCGCAACGTCGGCCAGCGCCGGCGCCAGCTGTCTCCGATGCGCTCGTCGGCGTCGAGGACGACGCACTCGCGGCCGCGCCGGGTCAGCTGATAGCCGGTGGCGAGGCCGGCCTGCCCGCCGCCGACGATCACGGTCTCGACGCGCTCCGGGACGCCGTCGCGCGCCGGCTCCGAGCGCGCGTTCCCCGTCCGCTCCCCGAGCACCGGTTCGTCTGCTGCTGTGTGAGTCGTCTCGCGGGCCATCTCGGACCTCCTCGCTTCCTGTCGACGTGGCGCGGGCGGCGGCGCACCCGCACGACGAGGCTAGGTCCGCTCCGACGCGTCGACCATCGGGAGTTCTCCCCATGTCAGCAGCCCGCGCTGCATCGCGAACAGCGTGGCGCCCGCGCGGGTGGACACGCCGATCTTCGCGTAGGCGTTCTGGACGTGGCGGTCGGCGGTCTTCGCCGACACGCCGAGCCGGCGCGCGACCTGCTTGGTCTGCAGCCCGCGTGCGAGCAGGCGCACGACCTCGACCTCGCGCTCGGTCAGCCCCGCCGGACGCTCCACGCGCGGCGCGGCCTGGCCGGCCGCGGCGAGCACCGCCGCGACGGCGTCGGCGTCGAGCAGCCCCGCGCGGCAGTCGGCGGCGAGCGCCTCGGCCGCCCGCTCGGGGGTGAGCGCGGCCCGGTGCGGGCGCGGCTCGGTCATAGCATGGTAGGTGTCGGCGGCGGCGAGCACGCGCGCGCCGGGCGGCAGACCCGCGGCGACCGTCCCGCGGTGGTAGCCCGAGCCGTCGAGGCGCTCGTGGTGGGCGCCGGCGAGGGGCGCGAGCGGCGCCAGCGACGGCGCGCGTAGCAGCACCCGCTCGGTCTGGTAGGGATGCAGCCGGACCTGCTCCCACTCGTCGGGCGTCAGGCCGCCGGGCTTCTGCCAGATGCGCGGGTGGACCGCGACGCGCCCGAGGTCGTGGATGCACGCCGCGCGACGGACGCCCGCAGCCGCCGCGCCGTCCAGGCCGCACTCGCGGGCGGCCTGCTCGGTCAGCGCGGCGACGCCCGACGAGCGGCCGGCGAAGCACGGCGAGGCGAAGTCGGCGAAGTCGCCCATCGCCGCGAGCGCGCGATCGATCGCCGCCCCCTCGAGCGTCAGCCGCGGGCGCGGCTCGCCCGCCAGCACCTCGTCCCACGCCGACGCCTCCGGGTCCAGCGCGAGGATCTCGCCGGCGCCGTCGGCCAGGCACGCCGCGATCTCGGGGTCGAACGCCCCGCCGGCGCGCTCGCCCACGACCCGTGCCGCACGCTCTGGCCCGCCGAGCATGCCGTGCAGGGCGGCGTCGCGCGCGACGTGGACGATCCGCAGCGCGAGCGGGACCTCCTCGCGAGCGGCGCGCCCGAGCGGGCCGTTCCCGTCCCAGCGGTCGGTGACGTGCGCGAACAGGCCCGCGATCCGCTCGGGCATCCCCAGCCGGCGGGCGAGCATCTCCGCGACCTCGCACATCGCGGTCATGTGCGGCCGGTAGGGCGCGCGCGGCCTTCGGCAGCCGCCGGGCGATCTGCAGCGCGCGCGCCGGCACCGCGCTGTCGGGGCTCGGCAGCGCACGCACGATGCCGGCGAACGACTCGCGCTGGGAGCCGAACATCGCCGGCGTCTGGTGCTCGATGAGGTTGCCACCGAAGATCTGCGCGGCGACGTGCGCGTCGGTCATGCAACCCGAGTAGAACAGCAGGCAGGCGTAGTACGCCTGGCGCCGCATGTCCTCATCGACGCCAAGCCGCTCGCAGCCGCGCGGCGAACAGCGTGCTCTGCAGCCCGTGCTCGAAGGCAGCCCCGCCGAGATCGGTCGCCAGGCACAGCGCGCCGATGACCTCCGCGGCGCGGACCCGCTCGCCGTCCGGCACTCCTGCTCGTGCCACCTCGACGACGCTACCGCACGTGGCGGTCTGCGGCGCTCGGTACCCTCCGGCCGCGTGTTCGTCGTCGCTTCCCTGACGGACCCGATCGTCGAGTTCGCGACGAACGTCGTCGCAGAGCTCGGCCTCCCGGGCGTCTTCATCCTCATGCTGCTCGAGAGCGCGTGCATCCCGATTCCGAGCGAGGCGACGATGCTGTTCGCCGGCTTCAACGTCAGCGAGGGCGAGTACAGCCTCCTCGCGGTGACGCTCGTCGGGTCGCTCGCGAACCTCGTCGGCTCGTGGCTCGCCTACGCCGTCGGCTACTACGGGCGCGTCGACCTCATCGAGAAGCACGGCCACAGGGTCTTCATCCGCCGACACCACCTGCGCGCCGCCGACCGCTGGTTCGAGCGCCACGGCGACGCGACGGTCTTCTTCACGCGGATGCTGCCGATCATCCGGACGTTCATCTCATTGCCGGCGGGCGTCGCGCGGATGCCGTTCGTCCGCTTCTCGGTGCTGACGTTCCTCGGCTGCGTGCCCTGGGTGTTCATGCTGACCTTCATCGGCCAGCAGGTTGGCGAGAACTGGACGCAGTGGAAGGACTCGCTGCACTACTTCGACTACTTCGTCGCCGCCTGCATCGTGCTCGGGATCGCGTACCTCGTCGTCAAGCACCGGCGCGGCGGTGGCGGCGACGCGGCGGTCGGTCCGGCCGAGCCGGCCGCCGATGCCCACGGCCGCTGACGACCTGCGGCTGCGGACGCGCGACGCGATCGCGCTCGGCCTCCTGCACGGGCCGGCCGAGCTGCTGCCGATCTCCTCCTCGGGCCACGTTGCGCTCGTGCCGTGGCTGTGCGGCTGGCCCTATGCCCGGCTGGACTCCGAGCTGCGCAAGGCCTTCGAGGTCGCGCTGCACGCCGGCACCGCGGCGGCGCTGCTGATCGGACTGCGCGACGAGGTCGCGACCGCCGTGCGCGAGCTCGACCGCCGCCGGCTCGAGCTCGTCGTCCTGAGCTTCCTGCCGCCCGCCGTCGTGGGCTTCGCGCTCGAGCGGCCCATCGAGCGGCGGCTGGGCACGCCGGCGACGGTCGCGGGCGGTCTCGTCGCCGGCTCGCTGGCGATGATCGCCGTCGACGTGTGGGCGCGCTCACGACCGAGCCGGCGCCGCGCGGACGCGGGAGCGCTCGACGCGCTCTGCCTCGGGCTGGCGCAGGTCTGCGCGCTGATGCCCGGAGTCTCGCGCAACGGCGCGACGCTGGCCGCCGCCCGTGCGCGCGGCTTCGCGCGCGAGGACGCAAGCGTGCTCTCGCGCCACATCGCGCTGCCGGTGATCGTCGGCGCCTCCGCGCTCAAGGGCGCGCGGCTGTCACGGCGCGGCCTTCCGCCCGGCACCGCGGGTGCGTTCGTCGCCGGCGTCGCCGCGTCGTTCGGCGCCACGCTGGCGTCGCTGCGGATCCTCGCCCTGCTCGAAGGCGGCGCCTCGCCGCTGCCCTACGCGCTGTACCGGCTCGCGCTCGCAGCGCTCGTGACGCGCCGGTTGCGACGACGAGCAGCGCCGCTCGCCGAGCGGTGAGGCGGCCTGGGCGAGGGCGACCGACCGTTGGCGGCGGCGCTACCCGGCGAGGCCCGGCGGGGGCGCGACCCGGAAGCGCTGCTCGGCGACCCGCTCGATCCGCAGGGGCGCGCTCGCGCGCACCAGTCGCGTGGCGATCCAGTCGGCGTCGGCGCCCCGCGCGAGGTCGGTGAACGCAAACCGCAGGCGCAGGC
>DASZOA010000123.1:0-4280 GCA_035551055.1 Solirubrobacteraceae bacterium | reverse complement strand
GGATCGGCCGGCTTGAAGCGGCGGTTCTGGCGCCGGGCGGACTCGCGCGCGCGGCGCACGCGCCTGCTGTCGCCCTTGAGCTCGGCGAGATCGGCCTTCGTGAAGCGGGCGAACTCGGCGACCGTCTTCCAGAGCACCGTGACGCGGACCGTGTCGACGCCGAGCGACTTCATCTGCGTCAGCGTCTTCGCCGCCGTGCTGTCGTCGCGGTAGACCAGCAGGTCGTCGTCCATCATGATCGACATCTGCGTCGGGCTCGCGTGGGCGGCGCACGGTGCCAGCAGAGCGCCGAGGACGAGCGCGAGGACGATCGAGCGGATGGGCGACATGGAGCTCCTGGCAGACGGGGTTCGAGAACGCGCGAGCGGGACGGTCGGCTGCCGTCCCGCTCTTACAACACCGACAGTGTCGCGGAAGTAGCGCGACCCCTGGCCGATCAGGCAGTCTCAGCGTCGTACCGCGCCTGGACCTCCGGCCAGTTGACGACGTTCCACCATGCCTTCAGGTACTCGGGCCGGCTGTGCTGGTACTTCAGGTAGTAGGCGTGCTCCCAGACGTCGTTGCCGAGCAGCGGGATCTGGCCGGAGCTGATCGGGTTGTCCTGGTTGGGGGTGCTCGTGATCGCCAGCGAGCCGCCCTCGAGCACGAGCCATGCCCAGCCGGAGCCGAACTGGCCGGCTCCCGCGGCCTCGAACTGCTCCTTGAACTCGTCGAAGGAGCCGAACGCGTCGTCGATCGCGGTCGCGAGGGTGCCCTCGGGCGCACCGCCGCCGTCGGGGCTCATCGACGGCCAGAACAGCGAGTGGTTGAGGTGGCCGCCGCCCTGGTTGCGCACGGCGGTCCGCTTGTCCTCGGGGATCGCGTCGAGGTCGGCGATGATCTCGTCGATCGGCCGGTCGGCGTGCTCGGTTCCCTCCAGCGCCCCGTTGAGCTTGTCGACGTACTGCTGGTGATGCTTGTCGTGATGGATCTCCATCGTCTGCGCATCGATGTGCGGCTCGAGCGCATCGTTGGGATACGGCAGCGGCGGAACTTCGAAGGCCATGAGGCGTTCTCCTCTGTTCGGCGGACTCGTCGCTGACTCTACCCGCGTAGGCTTCGTCGTTGCCTGTGACTCGCCTGTCGCAACTGCTGCTCCCGACGGAGCGAGAGCCGCCGGCCGACGCCGAGGCGCTCTCGCACAAGCTCATGGTGCGCGCGGGGCTCGTGCGTCAGGTCGGCAGCGGGCTGTGGTCCTGGCTGCCGGCCGGCTGGCGCGTGCACCAGAAGGCCGTCCAGATCGTGCGCGAGGAGATCGACGCCATCGGCGGCCAGGAGATGCTCATGCCCGTGCTGCAGCCCGCCGAGCTGTGGCGCCGCACCGGCCGCTACGAGATCGACGAGCTGCTCAAGCTCACCGACCGCAGGAACGCCGAGCTCGTGCTCGCGATGACGCACGAGGAGTGCGTCACGACGCACGTCGCGCAGCTCGTGCGCTCCTACCGCGACCTGCCGCTCCTCCTCTACCACTTCCAGGTCAAGGAGCGCGACGAGCCCCGCCCGCGCGCCGGGGTGCTGCGGACGCGCGAGTTCATCATGAAGGACTCCTACAGCTTCGACCGTGACCAGGAGGGCCTGCAGGCGAGCTACGACCGGCACGTCGGCGCGTACGACCGCATCTTCGAACGCACCGGGCTGGAGTGGTACCGCGTCGAGTCCGACGTCGGGATGATGGGCGGCTCGCGCGCGCACGAGTACATGGCACCGTGCGCCGCAGGCGAGAACGAGGTCGCGCTCGCGCCCGGCTACGCGGCCAACGTGGAGATCGCGAGCGCCCAGCCCCAGCCCGTCGACCTACCCGCGCCGCTGCCCGAGCCGGAGTCCGTCCACACGCCCGGCGCGACGACGATCGAGGCCGTCGCGCGGATGCTCGCCGTTCCCGCGGGCGCGCTGTTGAAGGCCTATCCGATCGTGGTCTGCGACGAGCGCGGCTGCGCGCTGGTCGTCGTGCGCGGCGATCACCGCGTCAACGAGGTCAAGCTCACCAACGCGCTCGGCGCGGCGTGGCGCCCGGCGAGCGACGAAGAGGTCGGCGAGCGGGTCGGCCCGCCGGGCTTCATCGGCCCCGCGGGCGCCGACGTGCCGGTGCTGCTCGACGACGCCGTCGACGGCGGGGGCGGCTACGTCGCCGGCGCCAACGAGGCCGACCATCACCTGCGCGGCGTCAAGCCGGGCCGCGACTTTCACTTCCAGCGCGTCGACGTGCGCAGCGTCGAGGCCGGCGACACCGTCGGCGGGCACCCGATCACGATCGAGCCCGCGATCGAGGTCGGCAACATCTTCCAGCTCGGGACGCGCTACTCCGAGCCGCTGGGCGCAAGCTATCTCGACGAGGAGGGCGTGCAGCGGCCGATCGTGATGGGCTCCTACGGCATCGGGCCGGCACGGATCGTCGCGGCGGCGGTCGAGCAGTTCGCCGACGAGAAGGGCGTCTCCTGGCCGCGCGCGCTCGCGCCGTGGGACGTCGAGATCGTCGCGCTCGGCAGGCCCGGCAGCGAAGAGCTCGCCGCCGCCGAGGGGCTGTACCGCGAGCTGCGGGCGATCGGCCTGGACGTCCTGCTCGACGATCGCGACGCCGGCCCCGGCGCGAAGTTCGCCGACGCCGAGCTGCTCGGCGTCCCGCTGCGGTTGACGGTCGGGCGGCGGTCGCTGCAGGAGGGCCGCGCCGAGGCGCAGCGCCGGCGCGGCCTGCAGGACATCGATGGCGGCGTCCCGCTCGAGGGCGCGGCCGAGGTCGTGGCCGGGCTGTGGCGGATGCTCCCGTAACGCAGGCGGCCCAGAAGGCGCGGCTGACGTTGCGCCGGCTCGCCGGCCTGGATCGCTCGGGCCCGCCGCCGCTGCAGACGCGCCGCGGGCAGCCGTGGAACGTCTGGACGATCCCCAACGCGATCGGCTTCGTGCGCCTTGGGCTGATCCCCCTGTTCCTCGTGCTCGCGCTGACCTCCGAGGAAGGCACCGACGCGCTGCCCGCGGTGCTGTTCGCGGTGATCTCGTGGAGCGACTACTTCGACGGCATCGTCGCGCGGATCACCGGCCAGTACAGCCGCTTCGGAGCGCTGCTGGACCCGTTCGTCGCCCGCCTGCTCGTCGTCGCGGGACTGGCCGTGTGCTGGCACTTCGAGCTGCTGCCGCGCTGGGCGATCGCGGTCCTCGTCGCGCGCGAGCTGTTCCTGCTCGCGTTCAGCCAGCTCGGCCTGCGCCGCGGCTGGGAGCTGCACATCAACTGGCCCGGCCGGCTGGCGGTCTGGCCGACGATGTCGGCGATCTTCTTCGCGCTCGTCGGCCTGCTCACGCTCGCCGAGGTGCTGTTGTACGTCGGCCTCGGACTCGCCTACATCGCGGTTGTGCTCTACGTGCGCGACGCGGCCGTGCAGATGGGCCGGCTCGACGGCTAGCCGGCGCCGGCCACAGGGCCGTCTGCGGGCGGCGGTCGGCGAGTCTCAAGCTCAGCTTGATGGCAAGACCGGCGCTGGTATCCTCGCCCGACAGCGCCGGCTGGCACCCCCTGCACGGAGGAGACCTCCCTTGATGGACACCTTCCCGGACCTCGGCTCGCTCTCGGACCAGGAGCTGAAGGACCTCATCCAGCAGCTCACCGACGAGGAGGTCGAGGTCTCCTACCGCCGGCGCATCCTGCACGGCAAGATCGATATCCTCCGCGCCGAGCTCGTCAACCGCCTGCGCAAGAAGCACGAGACCGGCGAGGACGTGATCTCCGGGGCCGACGTACAGCGGCTGACGGACATCCTCGCCGGGCGCACCGCGCCGGAGTAATGGCGAACCACTGCCCGGAATGTGGCTTCGTCAACGCCGAGGGCGCCAACTACTGCCAGAAGTGCGGTGCGTTCGTCGGCACCCCGGAACCGCCGAAGGACACCACCACCGCCACCTACCGGATCGGCGAGACCGGTGAGCTCATCCCCGTCGAGCTCGAGGACGTCGTCGCCCAGGGCGCGGCGCTCGTCATCCGCGCCGGCGGCGGGCGGGTCGGCGAGAGCTTCCCGCTCGAGGGCGACCGCATCACGATCGGGCGCCGGCCCGACAGCGACGTGTTCCTCGACGACGTGACCGTCTCGCGCGATCACGCCCTGATCGTCCGCCGCGGAGGCGACTGGCACCTCGACGACCTCGGCTCGCTGAACGGCACGTACGTCAACCGCCAGCGGATCGAGACGCACCATCTGCAGGACGCCGACGAGCTGCAGGTCGGCAAGTACAAGCTCACCTTCCTGCAACGCTGA
>DASZOA010000122.1:0-4921 GCA_035551055.1 Solirubrobacteraceae bacterium | reverse complement strand
CGACCTGCAGGCCGCGCGTGGCCAGGGCCGAGGTGCCGATCCGCAGCCCCGAGGTGACCATCGCCGGACGCGGGTCGTCGGGCACCGCGTTGCGGTTGACGGTGATCCCGATCTCGGCGAGGCGGTCCTCGGCATCCGGGCCGGCGAGCTCGGAGTCGCGCAGGTCGGCGAGCACGAGGTGCACGTCCGTGCCGCCGGTGAGCACGTTGACGCCGGCGTTCAGCAGCTCCTCGGCGACGACCTCGGCGCCGGCGCGGGTGCGCCGCTGGCGCTCGCGGAAGAGCTCGGTCGCGGCGATCCTCAGCGAGACGGCCTTGCCGGCGATGACGTGCATGAGCGGCCCGCCCTGCTGGCCGGGGAAGACGGCGGTGTTGATCTTCTTGGCGAGCTCCTCCTTGCAGAGGATCATTCCGCCGCGCGCGCCGCCGAGCGTCTTGTGGATCGTCGTGGTGACGACGTCGGCGTGGGGGATGGGGCTGGGATGCTCGCCGGCCGCGACGAGCCCGGCGAAGTGCGCCATGTCGACGACGAGGTAGGCGCCGACCGAGTCGGCGATCTCGCGGAAGCGGGCGAAGTCGAGCTGGCGCGAATACGCCGACCAGCCGGCGAGGATGAGCTTCGGCCGCGCCTCCTCGGCGAGCCGCTGCAGCTCCTCCATGTCGACGCGCGAGTCCTTCTCGCTCACGCCGTAGGCCACGATCTCGTAGAGCTTGCCCGAGACGTTGAGCTTCATGCCGTGCGTGAGGTGGCCGCCGTGATCGAGGCGCATGCCGAGGATGCGGTCGCCCGGGTCGAGCAGCGCCATGTAGGTGGCGGCGTTGGCGGTCGCGCCGCCGTGGGGCTGGACGTTGGCGTGCTCGGCGCCGAAGAGGTCCTTGGCGCGCTGGATCGCGAGCTCCTCGGCGACGTCGACGTGCTCGCAGCCGCCGTAGTAGCGCTTTCCGGGCAGGCCCTCGGCGTACTTGTTGGTCAGCGTCGAGCCCTGGCAGTCCATGACGGCCTGGGGAACGAAGTTCTCCGAGGCGATCATCTCGAGCGTGGTCTCCTGACGTCGCGCCTCGTCTCTGAGGACCTGCGCTATCTCAGGATCGACGTCGCTCACGGACTTGGTGAAGTGGTCCGGTCCCAGGTCGGTCATAGACCCGAAGGTATCATCGGCGTCCCCGGCCGGGGAGCGCTCGCCGCCCTCAACTGCCGGCGACGGCCGCCGCGTTGAGCAGCGTCAGTGCGTCGCAGCCGACGAACGCCGCGCCGAGCCGCTCTCCGGCGGCGACCAGCCGGGTCCAGAACGCGTCTGCCGCCGAGGCGCGGACGAGCACGAGGAACCGGCGCTGGCTCTCGCGCAGGATCGCCACGACCGCGGCGTCGCGCGGGTCGCGCCCCACGGCGCCGATCGCCAGCTCGCTCGGCAGCTCGGCCGCCGCGAGCAGTCGCGCCGCGCGCGGGCCGATCACGCTGAGGATCGCGACCGTCGCGCGGATGTCCTTGTGCGGCAGGCCGGCGCGGTCGCGGCCCGTGGCCATCGGCGGCCCGGAGGCGAGCGCGGCGTGCGGGCCGACGAGCAGCGCGCGGCGCGCGTCGAGGCGGATGTGCCAGACGCTGCGCAGCCGGCGGCCGCTGCCCGGCGCCGGCGGGGGATCGCCCAGCCGATTCGTCAGCGCGCGGTCGAGCAGCGAGCGGTCGCCGCGCAGCTCGAGCACCCCGTAGTCCGAGCGGTCGGCGAGACCGACGCTCTTCATGCAGACCGCGATCTCGCCGGGAACCGAGCCGTAGTGCGCGGCGACGGTGTGCCCGTCGCGCTCGGCCAGCACGGCCCCGGCGGCGCGGCAGGCCTCGGGCACCACGGACGGATAGATGGTCGGGTGCGAGGGGGTCTCCACGGGCCGTAGACGGGTTCGCTTGCCGCCGGACGCGGCGCGACCGATCATAGGCGCTGAACGCTGCGGGTCAGAGATGTCAGGCGGTTGCGGCAGCGCCACGCGGCGAAGTGGGCCACGGCGAGGCGCCGGATCGCGCTACGCCGCGAGGCGATCGTCGCGCAGCTGCTGCTGGGCCGTAATCGCCATGAGGCAGATCGCGCTGCGGCAGTGGGCGGCCGTCTTCATGTTCGAACGGATCGCCTCGGGGATGTCGACGAGCTCCCACCGGGCGCAGTGCTCCGCCGCCAGCACGAGCAGCTGCGCGAGGCTCGTCTCGACGCGCGTCGCGGCGCGCGCGAGCTGCGCGAGCGATCGGCGGTCGTGGCGCGGGTCGAGACCGTCTTCGTGCAGGCCGACGATGTCGGCCATGTAGTCGCCGGCGAGCGTCAGCATCCGCCCTGCGACCTTGAAGCTCATCCCCTCGGACAGGCCGAGGTACTGCTCCATCGTCAGCTTGCCAAGGCGCTTGTCAGGGGCTGCGGGCTTCATGTCCGATCCGCGCGGTTGCTTGTAAGAGGCTCCGGATCCGACGCCGGATACCCCGATCTGCAGGCGTCATCGACCGTGTCCTTCCCAGCTGGAGCCGCAGAAGCTCGCGGTGGACGATGTGCCGATCCGCACGAGTCGCTCGTTCAGCCGAAGCGCAGTAGCGCACGGATCCAGAGCGGGCGGCAGTGCGACGCGAGCCGCTACCCTGCGCGGACCGGCGGATCGCCCCCTCGGCCGGAGCGCCTCGGCGAAGGGCTGGCACGGCATCCAGCTTGCCGCGCTGGGCTTCATCGGGCTGTGCGGGGTCCTCGAGACCAGCGACGCGAGCAGCCCGTGGGGGCTACAGGTGATCTCGGGCGTCCTCGTCCTCGTGGCGTTCTTCCTCGCCTGCGCGGGGATCGTCCTCGTCGGGCGCGCCGCCTGGCCGCTGTACCGCGGCGAGCCGCAGGCCGGCGGCGAGGAGGCGGTCGCGTCGACCAGCAGCCAGCTGACGCGCGGGCTGGTCCTGACGTTCGTGTCGATAGCGGCGCTGGCGCTCGCGACCGCCGCCTCCTGGTGGCCCGAGGAGGAGGGCGGCGACGGCGGCGGTCAGGTCCGGGTGCAGACCAACGACGGGCGGACGGCGTGCGGCGAGCTGGCGCCGTCGCCGCGCTCGGGCGCGCTGCGCATCGTGGCGGACTCGCAGGCGGTCGACGTGGCGCTCGGCTCGCTGGCGAGCGTCGTACCGGCGTCCGGCTGCTAACTGCCCACGGCGTCGGCCGCCGGCGCGCTACGCGCCGTAGTCCGCCGCCACCTCGTGCTCGCGCAGGTAGTCGAGGTACAGGGGCCGCAGCAGCTCGGCGACCTCGCCCGCCCCCGAGTCGGTCAGGTCGTCGAGGTGCGCCCGCAGCGTGAACGCGTCGGCCTGGGCGGCGTCGAAGTCGCCCGCGGCCGTCTCGGCGACCGGCAGGGCCTCCAGCAGGCGAAAGAAGAACGGCAGGTCCAGGTGGCGCAGCGCGTAGCGCACGGCGAGGTCGTGCAGCTCCTCGGAGCTGAGCTCGTCGAGCCGGTCGTCGTCGGGCATTCCTGCTACCGGATCACGCCGCTAGATCACGACGTTCCAGGGCACGACTCGATGCCCGGTGACGATGCCGCCCGCGACGTACGGGTCGGCGGACACGAACTCCTCGACCTGCGCCGGATCCTCGACGAGGAAGACGAACAGCGCGCCGTGCGGCGGGCTGCCGAGCGCGCCGGCCATCACGATCCGGCCGGCGTCCTTCCACTCGCTCGCGAGCGCGAGGTGGTCGTCGCGATAGGGCGCGCGCTTCTCCACGACGTCCTCGACGTAGTCGTAGAACAGGCAGTGGTGCAGGACCGGATCGCTCATCGCGCGGGCGCTCCCGCCGACCGCGGACGCGCGGTCGCTCGGCGATCGCGCGCCCTCACGACGGCTCCGGTGGCGGGACCCAGCCGCCGAACGCGCGCTCGAGCTCCAGCGCAACCGCGACGGCGACGTGGTCGCGGTCGGGCGCGGCGGCCGCCTGCACGCCGAGCGGCAGCCCGCGCGGGTTCAGCCCGAGCGGGATCTGCGCGACCGGCACGCCGGCGAGGTTGAACACCGCGGTCGTCGTCAGCAGCCACGGCTTGCCGACGGTGCGCCCGTGCCGCGGGGCGACGCGCGGGTGCGTCGGGTGCAGCAGGACGCCGTCGCCGATCGTGTCGATCAGCTCCTCGGCGAACGCCTCGCGGACGGCGGCGGCCTTGCGCAGTGCGCCCTTCGGCAGCTTGCTCGTCAGCCACTCGCTGAGCAGCAGCAACCGCAGCGCACGGGTGTGGGGCCCCTTGCGCTTCAGCGCGCTGCGCAGCGTGACCCGCTCGGAGCCCTCCTCGACGAGCAGGTCGGACACGGTGACGCCCGTCTCGAGCTTGAGCACCGCCAGGTAGAGCTCGAGCGCGCGCCGCAGCGAGCGCAGCGAGACGGTCTCGACCTTCGCGCCCGCGCGCTCGAGCGCCTCCGCCGCGCGCCGCCGGGCGGCGCGCATCTCGCGGCTGACCGGGACGAAGGAGGTGTCCTCGCTGAGCAGGATCCGCAGGCCGGCGATGCCGACGTCCGCGGGATCGCCGATCGTCGCCTCGCGAGCGTAGGGGTCGATCCCGTCCGGACCGGCGATCACGCGCAGCATCGGTATGAGATCCTCGGCGCGGCGCGCCATCGGGCCGAGCGTCATCATGAACGCGCCGGTCTCGGTCCTCGTCGTGGGGAAGTGGCCGGTGCTCGGCACGAGCCCGGGGGTGGGCTTGAGGCCGAAGATGCCGTTGAAGAACGCGGGTACCCGGATCGAACCGCCGATGTCGGCGCCGAGACCGAGCGGCGACCCGCCGGACCCTATGGCGGCGCCCTCGCCGCCCGACGACCCGCCCGCCGTGCGCTTGGCGCTGTAGGCGTTGTTCGTGCGTCCGTACTGGCGGTTCTCGGTCTCGATCCAGAGGCACAGCTCGGGCGTGTTCGTGACGCCGAGCGGGATCGCCCC
>DASZOA010000121.1:0-2270 GCA_035551055.1 Solirubrobacteraceae bacterium | reverse complement strand
CTCGAGCTCAGCGGGCGCGACTACGCGATCGCGCTGCTCCGGCTCGCAGGCGAGATCGAGCACGGCCTCATGGTGCAGTACCTGTTCGCCGCCTACTCACTGGACCCGCCGCGCGCGCCCGCCGCGCAGCGGCCGATGGTGCGCCGCTGGCAGGAGGCGATTCTCGGCATCGCCAAGGAGGAGATGGCCCACCTCGTCACGGTGCAGAACCTGCTCACCGCGCTCGGCGGGCCGCTGCAGTTCAACCGCGAGGACTTCCCGCACGACACCGTCCTGTATCCGTCCGGCTTTCGGCTGCGGCCGCTGAGCCTGCCCTCGCTGGCCACGTACGTCGTCGCCGAGAGCCCCGAGGACTGGGAGGGCGAGCAGGCCGAGCGGATCAAGGGGCAGGCGTCCGGCGAGGCCGGCGGCGCGGTCAACCGCGTGGGCCGGCTCTTCGAGGAGCTCATCGCCGTCGTCGGCGACCCGGCGCTCGTGCCCGATGGCACCTTCGAGGCCGCGAGCATGCCGTTTCAGGCCTCGTGGGACGAGTGGGGCCGCGGGTACCGCCGCGGCGAGCGCGGGCGCCAGGTGCTCGGCGACCCGAACGCGCCGGCCGTGCCCGAGCTCGTGATCGTCGCGGTCGACTCGCGCAGGACGGCGATCGCCGCGCTCGAGCAGGTCGGCGAGCAGGGCGAGGGCTTCGGCATGCCGCGAGACGAGGACGAGTCGCACTTCGAGCGCTTCCTGAAGGTCCACGAGGAGCTCGAGGCGCTGAGCGAGGACGAGCGCCGGGCGCTCGTGCGCGAGGTCGCGACGAACCCGACGACCGACCTCAGCGGGCCGGACGTCGGCGCCGCCCCCGCCGACACGGAGACGACGAGCCCGATCGCCAACCCGGCCGCGCGGCTGTGGGCGCACCTGTTCAACGTCCGCTATCGCAAGCTGCTCGTCAGCCTCGCGCACGCCTTCGAGCTGGCCGAGGATCGCACCCAGCCCGTCACGCCGGGCCCGCGCGGCTCGCTCATTCACCGCGCGTTCGCCGAGATGTACAACCTGCGCGCGATCGCGGGGCTGCTCGTCGCGCTGCCGCTCGATCACGTCCGGCCCGATGGGGCGCGCGCCGGGCCGCCGTTTCAGATGCCGCACACGCTCATGCTGCCCCACGACGAGGACGACCGCTGGCGGCTGCACCGCGACCTGCTCGATGCGTCGGCGACGCTCGCCGATCGCATCCGCGGCGTCGACGGCGCGGGGACCGCACAGGACTACCTCACCGCCCTGGCGCAGGCCGACCGGATCGAGCGCGACCAGGTCGACGCGCTCATCGCCGCCACTGCGCGCACGCCCGCCGGAGCGCCGACGCCGTGATCCACGAGCTGCGCATCCTCCCGCCGCTGGCGATCGCGCGCTTCGGCAGCGCGCCGACGCCGATGGACAACTACGACGCCGTGCCCGATCCCGACAGCCCGCTCGGCTACCGCCTCCTGCGCCCGGCCGAGACGCTCGAGGTCGACGTCGACAGCGGCGAGATCGTGCGTATGTTCGTCCCGGACGCGCTGTCGTTCACCGAGAACGGCGCGGTGCGTCCGGTCGCGCCGTTCCTGGAGGTGTGGGCGCTCGTCGGCGACGAGCAGCTCAGCGACGGCGGCCGGCTCGAGGCGCTCACCACGGCGCTGCTCGCGGCGGAGGGCGCGTCGGCGGACGACCTGCGCTGGCACGTGCAGGTCGCCAACCTCAAGGTGATGCGCCGCACCGGCGACGCGGCGGACGCCGTGCGCGCCGACAGCGGCGAGTTCTCTGACCACGCGCGGCACGCGCTCGTCGGCGAGTGCGACAACTTCCTGCCCGGCAAGACGATCGGCTTCGGCCACGTGCAGTACATCCGCCCGACGGCGGCTCACCCCGAGGTCCGCCTGCGCTTCACGCCCGCCCCCGGCCGCATCTACGGGCCGGATCGCAACCCGTTCGGCGACGAGCAGACGCCCGACCCGAACATCGCCGACATCGTCTACGACTCGCGGCGCGGCGGTTGGGCCGGCTACAGCGACGAGCCGGGCGACCCGCGGATCACCGCCCCCCGGGAGATCTACGCCGGCCGGCCGATCGACGGCCGCCACGTCAGCGCCGGCTACCTCGACGACGGCTGCGACGGCGTGATCCGCGTGTCGCTTGCACTCGGCGGGCGCACGCTGCGCGCGCTCGGCCGCATCGGCGCCGGGCCGCCGACGTACGTGCCGGATGCGACACCGATCCGCACCGTCGCCGACGAGCTCGAGCAGGCTCTGCTC
>DASZOA010000120.1:0-12692 GCA_035551055.1 Solirubrobacteraceae bacterium | reverse complement strand
GTCGGCGACGACACGCGCGCGTGGCACGGCTCGCCGCTCAGCGACGTGCGCTCCTTTCAGCCCGAGCCGGGCGACGACGAGGCCGAGCTGCTCGACGGCGCGACCGAGCGGCGCCTGGTGTTCGGCCACACGCACGTGCCGTTCATCCGCCGTTCGTCGGTCGCCGACGTCGAGCTCGTCAACCCCGGCAGCGTCGGGATGCCGTTCGACGGCGACCACCGCGCCGCGTATGCGCTGCTGCACGACGACGGCACGATCGAGCATCGCCGCGTCGCCTACGACCACACCGTCGTCCCCGACGCGCTGCGCGAGCGCTACGGCGACGCGGACTGGCTCGCCGGGCCGCTGCACCGCTTTACGTACGCGCGCATGGAAGGCGCGTGAGCGCCGCCGGGACGGCGCCGGCGTGACGGCCACCGACGAGCACGAGCTGCGGCGGGCGATCGCCCTCGCGCGCGAGCTGCT
This sequence comes from Solirubrobacteraceae bacterium, assembly GCA_035551055.1. Classification (GTDB taxonomy): domain Bacteria; phylum Actinomycetota; class Thermoleophilia; order Solirubrobacterales; family Solirubrobacteraceae; genus CADCVQ01. Next base: position 12,227 of record DASZOA010000120.1, on the reverse strand, counting down.
GCACCGGTCGGGGGCGCTGCGCGTGAGCGTCGCGCTGGACGCCCCGCGGCCCGCGATCGTCGAATGCGAGCGCCTGCGCGCGATCGCCGTCCACGACGCCGACGGCGCGCGCGAGCTGCCGCACGACGCCGCCGGCGACATCGAGCTGCCGGCGCTGCCGCTCCTGCGCCGGCTGCCGCCGTTCGACGTCGACCCCGCCGAGGGCCGCGTTGCGGGCGCGCTCGGCGGCCTGGAGATGCTCGGCCGGGCGGTGCGCGAGATCGCGGCGATGCTGCCGGGCCGCAGCGTCGTCGCGGCCGACTACGAGACGCGCGACGCGGACGTGCCGCTCGGGCTCGCCGGCCGCGCCGGAGAGCCGCTGGTCGTGCTGCTCGGCGAGCACGAGTTCGCGCTCGACGTCGATCGGCCCGACGCGTGACCGGCTCGCCGCCGCGCTCGCCGGCGCTCGGGTCGCCGCGCGCCGGCCCCGCCGGCGGCCGGCGCTATCCCACCGGCAGCTCTGCCGGAGCGGCTCCGACGACCGTCCTGGAAGCCTCGCCGCTGACGAGCACGAGCGTCACCAGGATCCCGATCACGGCGAATCCCGCGCCGGCGACGAACGCCAGCTGGAAGCCCTCGGTCAGCGCGCCCGGCGCGGCGGCGGGAGCGCCCTGCGCTGCAGTGATCAGGTCGGTCGTCTTCGAGCTGGCGATCGTGCCGAGGACCGCGAGGCCGAGCGCGCCGCCGATCTGCTGGGAGGTGTTGATCAGTCCCGACGCCAACCCCGACTCGTCCTGCGAGACGCCGTTGACCGCCGCGATCATGACCGGGACGAACGCGAAGCCCAGCCCGACGGCCGCGAGCAGCATCGGCCCGAGCAGGTCGGCCGCGTACGAGCCGTCGACCGGCACCTGCGCGAACCACAGCAGCGCGATCGTGACGAGCACGAGCCCCGCGAGCAGGATCGGCTTGAAGCCGAGCTTCGTGACGAGCTGCGAGGCGATCCCGGCCGACACGATGATCGCGACCGCTAGCGGCAGGTAGGACAGGCCGGCCTTCAGCGCGCTGTAGCCGAGCACCTCCTGCATGTAGCGCGACAGGAAGAAGAACATCGCGAACAGCGCGGCGCCGACGAGCAGCCCGACGATGTTCGCCCCGGTCAGCGTCCGCAGGCGGAAGATGCCGAACGGCATGAGCGGGTCGCGCGAGCGCAGCTCGATGAGGACGAACGCGCCGATCAGCGCCGCCGAGACGGCCAGCAGCGTGAGCGTCTGGGTCGATCCCCAGCCCTCGTGGATCGTGTCGACCAGCGCGAAGACGAGCAGCGACAGGCCCGCGGTGACCGTGATCGCGCCGAGCGCGTCGAACGTCGTCTGCTCGCTCTCGCGGCGGCTCTCCTCCAGCAGGCGCGGTGCCAACACGGCGGCGACGACACCGATCGGCACGTTGACCCACAGCACCCACTCCCAGCCGGCGTACTCGGTCAGTACGCCGCCGAGCAGCACGCCGGCAGCGCCGCCGGAGCCCGACACCGCGCCCCAGACGCCGAGCGCCCGGTTGCGCTCCGAGCCCGCGGCGAACATGTTCGTCACCATCGACAGCGCCGACGGCGCGAGCAGCGCCGCGCCGAGCCCCTGCAGCGCGCGGGCGGCGATGAGCTGCGTCTCGTTCGTCGCCAGGCCGCCGAGCAGCGACGCGACGGAGAACACGACGAGGCCCACCATGAACAGCCGCCGCCGGCCGAGCAGGTCGGCCATCCGGCCGCCGAGCAGCAGGAAGCCGCCGAACGTCAGCGCGTAGGCGTTCGGGATCCATGTCAGGTCCTCCTCGGAGAACCGAAGCTCCCGGCCGATCGACGGGATCGCGACGTTGACGATCGCGGCGTCGAGCACGATCACGAACTGCGTGGTGGCCAGCAGCGCCAGGGCGAACCACTTGCGGCGCTGGGCCGCTTCGGCGGCGGTCATCGGTGGTGCTCCAGGACTGGGCGCGTTAACATGAAGATCGGTTCCGCTTGACGCGGGCACCTTACGGAAGGACGGTTCCGCTTGTCAACCATCTCCCCTCGGCCGCTCCGTGCCGACGCCCGCCGCAACCGCGAGAAGGTCGTCGCGGCGGCGGCGGCTGCCTTCGCCGAGAGCGGCCTGGAGGCGCAGGTCGAGGACATCGCGCGCCGCGCCGGCGTCGGCGTCGGCACCGTCTACCGCCACTTCCCGACGAAGGAGGCGCTCGTCGACGCGCTCGCCGTGGCCCACTTCGGTCGCCTCGCCGGCATGATCGAGGCGGCGCTCGAGGAGCGGGGCGACGCATGGGAGATCTTCAGCGCGACGATCTGGCGCACGGCGACCGCGGCCGCGGGCGACGTCGCGTGGTGCGAGCTCATCGGCGGCCATCCGAGCGCCGTCGACGCCGCGGCGAGCGGCCGGGAGCGGCTGGCCGCCGCGACGGCGACGCTGGTCGAGCGAGCGCAGCGGGCGGGCGCGATGCGCGACGACGTCACCGTCGCGGACATCAGGACGATCATGTGCGGCTTCGGCCACGTGGCCGCCGCCCAGCGCGCCGGCGCGCCGCTGGACTGGAAGCGCTACCTGCGGATCGCGCTCGACGGGCTGCGCGCGCGGTGAGCGCAGAAACTTAAAGGCAGCCTGAGCCATGCCTTACCCGACGTTGAGGTGCGGGGCGCACAATCCCACGCAGGTTCCTCAGCGCCGGTCTGAAGACCCCTCCCCCATTCAGCCCGGCAGCCGGCGTTCCGGCAACGGGACGCACGGCAAGGGAACCGCGCGTCGCGCTCCCGATACCTGACGCGACCGCAGACCGCGAGGGTGGGGGCGGTGGACCGATGCCACCGCCCCACACCCCGCGCGTATGTCGCTTCTCCCCCGGTGGCAGCGCGCGCAGGCGGGGCCCGGAGGCGGCGGTCACTGACAGACGAGCCGCGCCGGCCCCGTCGCCGGTCGTGCTCGCACGCCCCCAACGTGCAACGGCCGCGCCCATCCATGGGCGCGGCCGTGTGCGTGCGGCTCTGGCCGGGGGGAAGCGAGAGCCGCAGGCTATGCCGCGATCGCCTCGGCGCGGGCGGGCTCGAGCGCGACCTCGAGCGCCTCGTCGATCGTCATCACCGGGTGGAACGTCATGACCGCGCGCACGTCGTCGGGGACGTCGTCGAGGTCGGCCCGGTTGCGCTCGGGCAGGATCACGTGGCTCAGGCCGGCGGCGTGCGCCGCCAGCACCTTCTGCTTGACCCCGCCGATCGGCAGGACGCGGCCCTGCAGCGTCACCTCGCCGGTCATGCCGACCGTGTGGCGGACGGGCCGGCCGGTGAGCAGCGACGCCAGCGCCGTCGTCATCGCGACGCCCGCGCTCGGACCGTCCTTCGGGATCGCACCCGCCGGGACGTGAACGTGGAACTCGCGCTCGTCGAAGGCGTCCTCGTCGATGCCGAGGTCCGCCGCGTGCGCGCGCACGTACGTCAGCGCGATCCGCGCGGACTCCTTCATGACGTCGCCGAGCTGCCCGGTCAGCGTGAGCGAGTGCTTGCCCTTCATCTCGTTGGCCTCGATGAACAGCACGTCGCCGCCGACGCCGGTGACCGCCAGGCCGGTGGCCACGCCCGGCACCGCCGTGCGCGCCGCCGACTCCTGGAAGACCTTCTGGCGCCCGAGCGCCTCGCGCACCGCGTCGACGTCGACGCCGACGGGAGCGACACCCGGATCGGAGGCGATCTTCGTCGCGGTCTTGCGCAGCAGCTTTCCGAGCTCGCGCTCGAGCTGGCGCACGCCGGCCTCGCGCGTGTACTCGCTCACGACGAGCCGCAGCATGTCGTCGTCGACGACGACCTCGTCCTCGCGCAGCCCGTTGCGCTCGCGCTGGCGCGGCCACAGGTAGTCGCGGGCGATCGCCGTCTTCTCGGCGACGGTGTAGCCGTCGAAGTTGATGACCTCCATGCGGTCCAGCAGCGGTCCGGGGATCGTCTCGGTCATGTTCGCCGTCGCGATGAACAGGACCTGCGACAGGTCGAGCTCGACGTCGAGGTAGTGATCGCGGAACGAGTGGTTCTGCGCGGGATCGAGGACCTCGAGCAGCGCCGCCGACGGGTCGCCGCGCCAGTCGGCGCCGACCTTGTCGACCTCGTCGAGCATGATCACCGGGTGCATCGTCCCGGCGTCGCCCAGGGCGCGGACGAGCCGGCCCGGCAGGGCGCCGATGTACGTGCGCCGGTGGCCGCGGATCTCGGCCTCGTCACGGATGCCGCCGAGCGACATGCGCACGAACTCGCGTCCGGTGGCGCGCGCGATCGACTCGCCGATCGAGGTCTTGCCGGTGCCGGGCGGGCCGATCAGGGTCAGGATGGCGCCCGCCTTGCGGTCCATCTCCACGCCGCGCTCCTCGCGCAGCTTCCTGACTGCGATGTACTCCGTGATGCGGTCCTTGACGTCCTCCAGGCCGGCGTGGTCGGCGTCGAGCACCTCGCGCGCGTGCACGGGGTCGAGGACCTCGTCGGACTGCTTGCTCCACGGCACGGCGACGAGCCAGTCGAGGTACGTGCGGATCATCGACGCCTCGCCGCTCTGCTCGCCCGTGCGCTCGAGGCGGTCGAGCTCGCGCTCGGCCTGCTCGTGGACGGCCTCGGGCATGCCGGCCTCCTCGATCTTCGCGCGGTACTCCTCGATGATCGAGTCGCCGTCCTCGCCGAGCTCCTTGCGGATCGACTTCATCTGCTCGCGCAGGAAGTAGTCGCGCTGCGCCTTCTGGGCGCCGGACTCGACGTCGTCGCGGATGCGCCGGCGCACCTGCAGCTCGGTCAGCCGCTCGCGCTGGAACTCGAGGGCGAGCGCCAGCCGCTCGGTGACGTCGAGCGTCTCGAGGATGCGGACCTTCTGCTCGAAGCTGAGGTCGGGGCTGTAGCCGGCGGTGTCCGCCAGCGGGCCGGGGTCGGAGATCGAGCGCAGGAACGCGCGCACGCGCTCGTCGGCGCCGCGCTCCTCGAGGATCTCCTCGACGACCGCGCGGTACTCGCGCTCGAGCTCTCGCGTGCGCCCGTCGACCGGCTTGTCGTCTGGGTGCTCGATGACCTCGACGTACAGACGGCCCTGGGCGTCGCTCTGAGCGGCGCCCGCGATGACCCCGCGCGCGACGCTCTCCAGCGACGCGCCGCGCCCGCCGCCCGGCAGGCGGATCGTGCCGCTCACGTTGGCGATCGTGCCCACCTTCGCGTACTCCGCATCGCGCCGGGGCACGAGCAGCACGCGATCCTCGCCGGTGGCGTCGACCGGGAGGTTGATGTCCATCGTCGGGAAGATGACGGTGTCGTCCAGCGGGATGAGCAGCAACTTGGGCATGGTCAGGCGTGTCTCCTAGTTCGTTGCACGCACAACCATACCAACTCGCTTACCGAAGATGAGTTGAGTCGCTCGCGCTGAGATCTTGCGCCCCAGCGTAACGCTGTTGCGGCCCGTGCCGGAGGAGCTGCGGCTGGATGCGTGGATCCCGAGCCGCTGCTCGTCGCGGCCGGAGCGGTTATTCGTCAGGACGCTTTCGCGGCGGGTCCAGTTTCGACGATGACGCGGCAGGGCCGCTCGGCGAGCACGGTCTCGACGGTCTTGCCGAAGATCGTGGTGCCGGTTCGCGGCGGCAGGGGCAGCACGATGGCCTGGGAGCGGATCGTGCGAGCTTCGTCGATGATGACGCGGCCGCCCTGGCCGGCGCGGATCTTGACCACGCGCCCGGCGAAGCGCCGTCCCACGAGTAGCCGCGCGTGCTGGACGACGGACGCGGCGGCGGCCTCGCGCTCGGGCAGCTCGGCGTCCAGGGGCGTCGCTTGGGGCACGTCGATCGTGACGAGGACGTAGATCCCGCGCCCGCTGCGGGCGGCGAGTCTCGTTGCGGTGGCGATGATCTGCGGCGTGAAGCGGTCGGCGTCGACGGCGACGAGCACCGAGTCGTATTCGGCCTCTGTCGCGGTGACCGGCCGCGGAAGGACGATCTTGGCGGTGCTTACGAGATCGAGGCCGTGCCGTCGGCGATACGTGGCGTAGATGGCGACGCCGAGCGCCAGCCACATCGTGCCGGCGAGCGCGACGTCGGGGTTGAGCGTGGTCACGACGGCGAACGACAGCGCCGTCGCTGCGCCTCCGACGAGCGCGAATGCCGGGAGCTCGCGGCCGGCGACGCGCAGCGTGCCCGGGCCTCGGTAGGGGCGCTCGCGAGCGGGCTCGGTGAGCCGCATGCGTATGACTGCCGCGTGCGCGATTGTGAACGACAGCATCGCGCCGAAGGCGTACATGTTGCCCAGGAAGCCCGCCTGCCCGGGGACGAGCGTGAGGCATGCGACGACGCCGAACATGAGGATTCCCACCCATGGCGTGCTGAGCCGCGGGTGCAGCTGGCGCAGCCGGTCGGGCACCTGGCGGTGGATGCCCATCGAGTACACCAGGCGCGAGACGCCGATGATCCCGGCGTTTGTCGCGATCAGCAGGATCGTCGCGGCGAGCAGGCCCACGTACAGCTCGGCGGACTGCTGCAGGAATCCGAGGTCGAGTTGCTTGACGACGCCAAGGATCGGGTCACCCGCGTAGCCGCCCTCTTCCTCTGAGACGCCCAGCAGCGTGCGGTACTCGCCGGTGGCCGGATCCAAGGTGACCGGCAGCGCCGACAAAGCGACCACTGGAAGTGTGAAGTAGATCGCATAGACGGCGATGCGCACCCGCGCGATGGCCCGCGGGATCGTGACTGCCTCTTCCTTGGCCTCCTCGGCCATGTTGGAGATCGTCTCGATCCCGGTATAGGCGATCATCCCCAGCGGGATCGCGAGCAAGAACTCCGTCCACGTCGGAGCGACCCCGAGGTGGATGTTGTCGGCGATCGTCTGCGGCGAGAAGACGAGGATCGCCCCGACGACGACCATCAGCAGCTGCGTCAGGAAGTCGACCACGGCGAGGACGATGTTCAGGGCTGCCGACTCTTTGATGCCGACGATGTTGATCAGCGACAGCAAGGCGATGACCCCGACGCCGAAGATGATGTCGCCGGGCGCCGATCGCAGCGGCTGCCAGAACAGGCCGCCGACGTAGTGCGGCACGAAGAACGCCGAGATCGCGACGGTGATGACGTAGTTGAGCATCTGAGCCCACGCCGCGAAGAACGAGACGAATTCGTTGAAGGCATGGCGCGCGAAGCTCGACGATCCGCCGGCCTCCGGGAACATCGCCGTCGCCTCGGCATATGTCGCAGCCGTGCAGAAGAAGAAGATGCCGGCGATGACGAACACGACCGGCGTGAGGCCCAGCGCGAGCGCGGCGACGAGCCCGAGCGCGTAGTAGATCGACGAGCCGACGTTCCCGTATGCGGTCGCGAACAGCGCGTTGACCCCCAGCACGCGCTGAAGACCGTGGAGCCGACGTTCGGCCATCGAAGACGCCAACAGCATCGGCCGCCGGCCGCCAACCCGGTGTGAGGATCCCCCCGATCGCCGTCAAGATGTTGTGAAGATCGCGGCGCGCGGCGTCAGGCGCTGAAGCGGTAGCCCACACCTGCGTCGGTGCGGATGTAACGGGGGCTGCCGTGTGGCTCGATCTTGCGGCGCAGGTTGGCGATGTGCGTTCGCAGCACCCGCGTGTCATCTCCCCACTGCGGACCCCAGACCTCCTGCAGCAACGCGCGATGGGTCATCAGCCGGCCGCGCCCACGGATCAGCACGCGCAGCAGGTCGTACTCGATCGGCGTCAGATGCACTTCGGTGCCGTCGCGGCGCACGACCCGGCGGGCGAGATCGATCTCCAGGCCCTCGACCGTCACGATCGGCTCCGCGGCGCCGCTGTCGGCCCGCCGGAGCATCGCGCGCACGCGCGCGACCAGTTCGCGCGGACCGAACGGCTTGGTGACGTAGTCGTCGGCGCCGGCCTCGAGCGCCTGCACCTTCTGCGCTTCGTCGCCGACCGCCGAAAGCACGAGGATCGGCATCTGCGTCCAGCAGCGCAGCTCGCGGCAGACCTCGATGCCGTCGCGGTCGGGCAGCATGAGGTCGATGATCGCGGCGTCGGGTGGGCGGATCGCAGCGGCGACGAGGGCCTCCTTCGCCGTCGCCGTCGCCTCGACCTGAAACCCCGCTTCACGCAGCACGGCGCGCAGCGCGCGCAGAATCTGGTGCTCGTCGTCGCACACCAGCACGCGCTGGACCGCCCCGCCGCTCATCGGGCCGTCGCCCCCACCGTGTCCTCCGCGGCGAGCGGAAACTCGAGCGCCACGACCGTCCCTTGGTGTGGCTGCGACTCGACCCGCACGCGCCCGCCGTTGGCCTCCACGAAGCCCTTCACGATCGCCAGCCCCAGCCCGGCCCCGCCGTGTTCGGCGCCGCCAGCGTCCTGGCGAAACGGCTCGAAGACGAACGGCAGATCCCGCTGCGCGATGCCAGGCCCGCGGTCGATGACCCGAACGTTCAGAACACCGCCGACGACGCGCGCACGCACCTTGACCGGATGACCGCCGCAATAGCGGCGCGCGTTCTCGAGCAGGTTCACGAAGACCCGCTCCAGTTGCGCGGCGTCCGCGCGCATCAACGGCAGGCCGCGATCCAGCGCGATCTGCACGCCGGTCTCCCCATCCCGGGCCTCCAGATGCTCGACGGCCGACCCGACGACCTCCTCGATCGAGCACCAGTCGCGCCGCGGCTCGGCCGCGCCGGCCTGCAACCGAGAGAGATCCAACAACTTCTCCACCAGCCGCGACAGACGCGCCGCCTCGTTGACGACCAGGCCGCCGAGCTCGTCACGCTCACCCGCCGGCATCGTCGGCGAGCGAAGTGCATCTCCCGCAGCGATGATCGACGTCAACGGACTGCGAAGATCATGCGAAACCGCGCGCAGCAACGCCGTCTTGATGACGTCCGACCGGCGCAAGGCGGCGGTCTCGACCACCTCGGCCTGCAGGCGATCTCGCTCGAGCGCCGCCGCCAGCAGCGCCGCAAGAGCCGGCGCGACACGCTCGCGCAAGCCGACAATCGCCTGTGGATCGGCATCCGCGGGAACTCGAATGGTCGCGCCCCGCTCGCCCAGATCAAGTGCGACCGCGACGTCCTGCACGGCGGGCTGCACGTCGCCGAGCTCGATCGACGCGTGCCGCAGGTTCAGCGCGTGCGCCAGCTTGGCAGACGCCACCGGCAGCGTCTGGCGCAGCTCCGCGCCGCCAAGCAGCGTCCGAGCCATCTCCGCGGCGAGATCGGCCTCCTGTCGACGCCGCTCAGCATCGGCCGCGCGCGAGCGCGCCAGCTCGGCAAGCGCCGACGCGATCCCGGCAGCGGCGAAGAAGACGCCGAGCGCGACCCAGTTCTGCGCGTCGGCGATCGCAAAACGTCCCGTCGGAGGAATGTGGAAGACGTTGAAGGCTGCCGTGCTCGCAACCGCCGTCAGCAACCCGAACCGCCAGCCCCAGTACGTCGAGACCAGCAGCACCGCAAGCAGGTACACGATCCCCGTCGACACCGGCGGAGCAACGTGTCGCAACGGATAGATGACCAGCGTCGTCACCGCTACCGCCCCAACGGCGACCAACACCCCCAGCGCCCGCGAACGCGGCACGTCCCTGACCAATAACGACGCCGGGCGACGACTCATCGCTCTGGAGATGATGCACCAGCCGGCACCCTCTAGTGGGTCTTCTCGGAACGTTGCGCCAGAGATGCCGACATGCCGGCGCCGGCTGGCAAGGACGCAGGATCGATGTGGCTCTGCCACATCGAGATCCGAGGACGACGCGCCTCGCGCAGCCCCAGGTCGCGCGTGCGCGATCACGGCGTCGCCTGGCGCGGATGGATCGTTACGCGGGAGCGATGATCCTTCGGGCGCGCCCCCGAAGCGTTATGCCACAGCGATACGCGGGCTCCCCTCGAACCGGGCTGCCGGATCTCGTCGCGTCCAACCGTGGCAGCACTCGCTCAAATCTTGCCCCTCCGCGAAATCCGCCAGCGGCCGTTGGGCACCGCAACCGCGCCGACCATCCGGCCACGGAAGTCACCATACCGGCGCTTCGCGGCTGGAGCTCGTCCGCGGGCGCGCGCTCAGGCGCCCGGTGGCGAGACCTCGTCCGTCCCGCGCGTCGTCGGGATCGTCTCGGCGCCGGCCGCCCGCTCGATCTCCGGGCGCGACCCGCCACCCGCGTCCTGCGGGGCCTCGCCGTACTGCTCGACGGCGTAGTCCAGCAGCCCGCGGGCCTCGAGCCGCGCGACCGGCGCGCGGAAGGTCACCTGCACGACCCCGGGGTGGCGGCCGATCTCGATGGCGCCCGAGATGGTCGCCCGGTTGGCGACCTCGGGAACCGGCATGTCGAGCAGCTCGGCCGCGCGAGCCAGGCCGTTGTCGGTCGCCGAGTTCAGGTCGGGCCCGGTGCCGATGACGGAGATCGGCAGCGACTCCTCGAGCGCCGTGATCCCGTGCCTGCGCGCGAGCGCGAGCGCACGCGAGCGCTCCGCCTCGCTCAGCGGCCGGGCGAGGAACGGCAGATCCTCGGCGACCGGGAACAGGACGGGCCCGTCGATGGCGAGCCCCTTGATGACCTCGACCTGCATCGTGACGGTGCCCGCCACGTCGGCGGTGTGGCCGGCGATCTCGCCGTCGCCCTGCAGCGCGTGCATGTCGCCGACGTAGACGCCGCCGCCGGGCAGCTTGACCGGGCAGACGATCACCGCGCCCGCCCGGGCGGCGTCGACGTCGAGGTGGCCGTCGGTCTTATGGCGCTGAAGCTCCTGGGCGTCCATCGCGTAGCGATGTGGCGCGCCCACGAGGAACGCTCCGAAGTCGCCGGCGTTGTGCGAGTCGGGGATCGTCGCCGACGGCGACGTTCCGATCTGCCCGAGGAACGGGCGCAGCCGCGTGGCGAGCGCGACGAGGTCGTGCGGCGCGAACGTGAGGATCGGGTTCTGGGTGGAGTTGTCGGGCAGCGCCGCGGCGCCGGCGGCGTCGCGTGCGAGCTCCTCGGCGCGCTCGGCGGGCAGCGTCACGCCGACCTGCCGCTGCTCGTCGAACGCGATCGTATAACCGTTCGTGAAGGTGAACGGGGCGCAGTCGGCGCCGCATGCCGCGCAGCGGATCGCGGTCGGCCCGATGCCCTCGATCCGGGTCTCCGGCCACTCCGTGCCGCAGCCGGGGCACACCGCGGCACAGTACGGATCGCCGTTGAAGCGTCCCTCCATCGGCTGGTCGTTGCCCGACGACGTCGCGATCGACGCCACCGAGATGTCCTTGATGCGGATCGCGATCGCGTCGCCGACGTCCGCGCCCGCGACGGCCACCGGCTGGCACACCTCGTGCCCGCCGCGGATCGAGGGCGTGATCATCGGGCCCCAGCAGCCGGGCGTCGAGTTCCACACGATGTGCCCGCCGTCGCGTACGGGCCCGAGCATCGGTACGTCCGGGCCGAGCAGGCCGTCGGTGAACGTCTCGACGAAGACGGTCCGCCTCGCCTCGGTCTGGGTCTGGGGTCGGGTCGCCATGGGCTTCTCCTCCTGATGCAGCGCGGTTGTCAGCCTCCTGAGACGGGCAGCAGCAGCGCGACCTGTTCGCGGTCGGCCAGCCGCCGGTCACGCGGCACGTGCTCGCCGGCGACGACCGGCAGGGCGGAGCGCAGCGCCGGGGCGAGGTCCGGGTCGGTGTCGGACAGGCGCACGAACAGCTCGTCGATCGTGGCGCCCTCGGCCAGGTCGACGGTCAGCAGCGGCGCCGAGGAAAGGCGCGACAGCCCTGCACCCAAGCGGACACGAACCTGCACTCGGCTCTCCCTTCGTCATCGCCGTGAGCCGTGGTGAGCAGCTGACCGTATTCCCGGCCGCGGCAACGATCAACCGCGCGTGGCGGACCCACGCCGCCGAGCCCGGAGGCGGCGCACGTGGTGAGCGCGGCGATCATGACAACAGGTCGGCGTATCCCTGCGCGACGAGGCGCTCGTCGTCGATCCCGAGCACGGCGCGCAGCTGCTCGACGCGATCGCGCTCGACCTCCAGCCCGCCGGGCGAGCTTGCGACCGCCTCGAGCTCGACGCGTACGGGTCGGGGTCGACCGCCTTGACCTCGAGGTTGCGCTGCTTGCCCGGCACCCGCGGGTCGGCGCGAGCGGGACTGTCAGTACCCGAGCCGCGCGAGCCGCTCGCGCTCGGCGCGGCGCTTGGCCTCGCGCTGCTCCTTGCGGTTGCGCTCGCGCTCGCGCCGCTCCTGATCCTCGTCGTGGCCGGTGACGATGCGGATGCTCTTGCGCAGGGTG
>DASZOA010000119.1:0-13846 GCA_035551055.1 Solirubrobacteraceae bacterium | reverse complement strand
CGCCGGGAACGAGCGAGCCGGCGTACAGCACGACCGGCGAGGCGGCGATCAGCCGCTGCGCGCGCAGCGTGATGAGGTCGGCCGCGCCCGGCCCGGCGCCGATGAAGTGGACGGTCACCGGACGCGCAGCTCGTATTGCGTGACCGGCATCGTCGGCCGCCAGCCCGTGAAGCCGCCGAGCGGCTCGGCGTGCGCGATCGCCAGGCGCCTGAGCCGGCCCCCCTGCTCGGCCTGCGCGCGCGAGAGCAGCGTCTCGCCCTCGACGGTCACGACGTTGGCGACGAGCCGGCCGCCCGGCCGCAGCGCCTTGCGGCACTGCGTGAGCAGCCCGTAGGTCGTCAGCCCGCCGCCGACGAAGATCGCGTCGGGCCGCTCGTCGAGCTCGTCGAGCGCCGCCGGCGCCTCGCCGCAGACGACGCGCAGCGACGGCACGCCCAGCGCCAGCGCGTTGCGCTCGATCCGCCGCGCGCGCTCGGCGTCGCGCTCGATCGCGACCGCGCGCGCGCCGGGCGCCACGCGCAGCCACTCGATCGCCACGGCGCCGCTGCCGGCGCCGACATCCCACAGCAGCTGGCCGGGCACCGGCACCAGGGCCGCGAGCGTCACCGCGCGGACCTCGCGCTTGGTGAGCTGGCCGTCGTGCTCGTAGGCGTCGTCGGGCAGGCCGGGCGCGCGGGCGAGCAGCGGCCCGTCGCCGCGGACCTCGAGCGCGACGAGGTGCAGCGCGGCGGCTTCGCGGTCGCCCCAGGCGTCGGCCGTGGAGTCCTCGATCCGCTCCGCGGGCCCGCCGAGCTCCTCGAGCACGACCAGGCGGCTGGCGCCGAAGCCGCGCTCGCGCGCGACGCGCGCGACCTCGGCCGCGGTCCGCGGTCCGAAGCCGAGCACGACGACCCGCCGCCGCGGCTGCAGCGCCGGCGCGACGACGTCCGCCACGCGGCCCGTCGCGGAGACGAGCTCGACGTCCGCCTGCGGCCAGCGCAGCCGCGCGCACGCCAGCGCGTAGGACGAGACGTTGGGGATGATCCGCACGCGCTCGCCGCCGAGCCGGCGCACGACCGTCACGCCGACGCCGTGCAGCAGCGGGTCGCCGCTGGCGAGGACGACGATCGAGCGGCCGTCCTCGAGCGCGGGCAGCTCGTCGACGAGCGTCACGAGGCTCTTCGGCCACGGTCGCCGCTCGCCGCGCGCCTCGCCGGGGACGAGCTCGAGCTGACGCTCGGCGCCGACGAGCAGGTCGGCGGCGAGCACCAGCTCGCGCGCCTCGGCGCCGAGGCTCGGCCAGCCGTCGGCGCCGATCCCGACGACCGTGATCATCGCGCGATCGCCTCCGCCAGCGCGCCGGCCAGCCGCTCGTTCTCGCGTGGCCCGCGCGCGGTGATCCGCAGGTCGTCGCGCGTCAGCCCGGGAAACGACCCGGCGGGACGCACGGCGATGCCGGCGTCGCGCAGCCGCCCGGCGACCGCCGCGCCGTCGGGCACGCGCACGAGGACGTAGTTGGCCGCCGCCGGCCACGTGCGCAGCCCGGGCACGTCGGCGAGCCGCGCCTCGAGGTCGGCGCGCTCGGCCTGCGCCCGCGCCGCCGCCTCGTCGAGCGCCTCGGGTCGCTGCGCCATCGCCCGCAGCGCCGCGAGCGCGAGCGCGTTGCACGACCACGGCGGTCGCACCGCGCGCAGCCGCTCGGCCAGCGGCGCCGGTGCCACCGCGTAGCCGGCGCGCACGCCCGGGATCCCGAGCGACTTCGTCAGCGAGCGGGTCACGACGACGTCGGGCAGCGGCTCGCGCACGAGCGACGCCGGCTCGCCGGGCACGAGGTCCATGAAGGCCTCGTCGACGACGACCGTGCGGCCCGGGCGGCGCAGCGCGAGCAGGGCGGCGGCGGGATCGAGCGTCCCGCTCGGCGACGCCGGGTTGCCGACGACGACGAGGTCGGCCGCCTCCGGGACGGCCGCGGGGTCGAGCGCGAAGCCGCGCTCGGGGTCGCGCAGCACGCGCGCCACCGGCACGCCGTGGGCGCGCAGCGCGGCCTCGGATTCGGTGAAGCCGGGATGCACGCACGCGGCCAGGCGCGGGCGCAGCGCGCCGGGCAGCAGCCACAGCGCGTGCGCGGCGCCGTTGCACGGGACGATCTCGGCCGGGTCGCGGCGATGGAGCGCCGCGAGCGCGGCGACCGCTTCGGCCTCGCGCGGGTACGCCGCGACGTCCTCCTCGAGCGCGCGCCGCAGGGCCGCGCGCAGCCAGCCCGGCGGGCCGCCCGACAGCACGTTGACGGCGTGGTCGGTGTCGCCCGGGCGCACGAGCGCGTCGCCGTGGTCGCGCAGGCCGGCGTCGTCCGCCGCGACGGGCAGCGCCGGCGGCAGCTCGAGCGCGCGCCCGGCGACGACGAGCAGGACCCGCGCGGCGGCGTCGGCGAGCGCGACGGTCGCGTCGCCGAGCGCGTCGAGCCACGTGCGCGAGAGCGCATCCGCCGGAAGCAGTCCCTCGCCCGCCTGCTCGGCGACGACGATCAGCGGCGCCGCGCTGGCCGCCGCGAGCCGCGCGAGCGCGGCGACCTCGTCGCGTACGCGCGCCTGCGCCGCCTGCGCCCAGTCGGCGGCCGCGCCGGGATCGCCGGCGCCCGCACGATGCATGACGCCCGCGATCCACGTGCCGAGGCCGTCGATGAGCACGCAGCGCTCGGGCGCGACCGCGGACGCGAGCGCGTCGCCGGCGACGACGGTCTCCCACTCGGGCGGCCGGCGCAGGACGTGCGCGGCGATCCGCGCCGCGAACGCCTCGTCGTCGGGATCGGCGGTCGCGACGTAGCGCACCGACATCGCGCTCTCGCGCGCGAGGCGCTCCGCGAGCGCGCTCTTGCCCGAGCGGGTCCCGCCGAGGACGAGCGTCAGGCTCATGCCCGGGCGGTCGAGATCGGCTCCCGCGCCGCCGCCGCGACCAGCCGGCGGGCGGCGTGCGGGAACGCGGCCCAGTGGACGTGCAGGTAGGAGGCGTGGACGCCGCCGGCGACGAAGCCCTCGCGCCGCGTCGTGCCGCGCGCGCTGAGCTCCCACGCCGGCTCGCCGTCGCCCTCGACGGCCGAGTAGTGAAACTCGTGGCCGCGCACGGTCTCGCCGGCCGCCCACAGCGCCGACGTGCGCTGCGCGACCGCCGCGCGGTAGCCGATCGCCAGCCGCCCGGCCATCCGCCCGCGCGCCGGCAGCACGCCGCACATCGGCCGGCCGTCGAGCTCCGCGCAGAGGTACAGCAGCCCGCCGCACTCGGCGAGCACGGGGCGACCGGCGCGCGCGAACGCGGCGATCCGCTCGCGCAGCGGCGCGTTGGCGGACAGCTCGGCGCCGAAGACCTCGGGAAAGCCGCCGGCCAGGACGAGCGCGCCCGCGTCCTCGGGCAGCGCGGTGTCGCTGAGCGGATCGAACGGGGCGAGCGTCGCGCCGGCGGCGCGCAGCAGCTCGAGGTTCTCCTCGTAGTGAAACGAGAACGCCGGCCCGCCGGCGATCGCGATCGTGGCCGAGGCGGGCTGTCCGGCGGCGGTGATCGCCGAGGACGCCGCGGGCGCCCAGGGCTCGCCGGCGATCGCCGGCGCCGCGCGCGCGAGCGCGAGCACCCCCTCGAGGTCGACGTGCGCGCCCACCGCCGCGGCGAGCGCGTCGATCGCGCGACGCGTGCGCTGCTCGCGCTCGACCGCGGGCACGAGGCCGAGATGGCGCTCGGGGGCGGCGACGCGGGCGTCGCGCCGCAGCGCGCCGACGACCGGGACGCCGAGCGGCTCGATCGCCTCGCGCAGCAGCTCGACGTGGTGGTCGGAGCCGACCTTGTTGACCACCACCCCCGCGATCTCGACCCCGGGATCGAACGTGCGGTAGCCGTGGACGATCGCGGCGGCGCTGCGCGCCATCGACGCGGCGTCGATGACGAGCAGCACCGGCGCGCCGAGCAGCTTGGCGACGTGCGCCGTCGAGGCCAGCTCGCCGCGCCCCGAGGCGCCGTCGAACAGCCCCATGACCCCCTCGATCACGGCGATCTCGGCGCCGCGCGCGCCGTGCCGGAACAGCGGCGCGATCAGCTCGGGGCCGGCGAGGAAGGCGTCGAGGTTGCGGCCCGGCCGGCCGCTGGCGAGCGCGTGGTAGCTGGGGTCGATGTAGTCGGGGCCGACCTTGAAGCCCTGGACGACGTGGCCGCGCGCGCGCAGCGCCGCGATCAGCCCGCAGGCGACCGAGGTCTTGCCCGCGCCCGAGCTCGTGCCGGCGACGACGACGCGCGGGACGCTCACCACTCGATCCCCTGCTGCGCACGGATGCCGGCGTCGAGCGGGTGCTTGAGCTTGACGACCTCCGAGGCGAGGTCGGCGGCCTCGATCAGCTCGGGCGGCGCATCGCGGCCGGTGACGACGACGTGCTGGAAGCCGGGTCGTCCGCGCAGCGTCGCGACGAACTCGCCGACGTCGATCCAGCCCCACTTCAGCGGATAGGTGATCTCGTCGAGCAGCAGGAACTCGTAGCGCTCGGCGGCGATCGCCGCCTTGACGCCCTCCCAGCCGGCGCGCGCCTTGTCGGCCGACTCCTCGAGGTCCTTCGACAGCCACGACCAGCCGTCGCCCATCTTCTCCCAGTCGATCCCGCCGAGCGCCGCGGCCGCCTTCGCCTCGCCGACCTTCCACTTGCCCGACTTCACGAACTGAAAGACGCCGCAGCGATAGCCGCGCGCCCACGCGCGCATGAGCGTGCCGAACGCCGACGTGGACTTGCCCTTGCCGTGCCCGGTGATGACGATCAGCAGCGGCCGGTCGCGCGGCTTGCGGCGCCTGGGGTCGGCGCTGCCGCGGTCGCCCGGCCCGTGGGGGACGTCGACGTCGCGCCCGTGGCGGACGGGCGAGTCGCCGGTCATGCCGCCCTCCGGACGTCCGGAAGCTCGACGACGCTCGCGCCCGCCGCGAGCGCGAGCGCGCGGGCGAGGCCGAGGCGGACCGCGCCGTGCTCGGTGTCGACGACGTGCACGGCGTCGGCGGCGCGGCCGAGGCGCGCGGCGGCGGCGCCGGCGGCGGGCGCGCGGCCGTCGGTGAGGACGACGGCGACCGCGCGGCGGCGCGGGTCGGCGGCGCGGTCGCGGCGGATGAGCTCGGTCGCCGCGTCGAGGCCCGCGGCGAGCGGCGTGCGCCCGCCGGTGCGCAGCGCCGAGACGGCGGCGGCGGCGTGCTCGAGCGGCGCGCCGGGCGGGTGGACGACGTGCGCCCGCGCGTCGCGGAAGGCGACGATCGCGACGCGGTCGCGACGCGCGTAGGCGTCGTGCAGCAGCGCGAGCAGCGCCCCCTTGACGCGGGCCATCCGCCGGCGCGCGGCCATCGAGCCGCTCGCGTCGACGACGAGGCACAGCAGGGACCCCTCGCGACCGGCGCGGACGTTGACGCGGCGGGCGGCGCCGTCGCCGCTGGCCAGGCGCTCGCGCAGCGTGGCGACGAGCGCGAGGTCGGCGTCGCCGGCGGCGGCGGGGCGGCTGTCGATCGGCGCCGCGGCGGGACCGTGCGCGCGGGCGCTGCGGCCGCTGCGCGCCGCGCCGACCCCGGCGCCGCGCAGCAGCGCCGGCAGCGCGGGCGCGGCGGCGTGCTCGGGGGCGTCGAGCCGGTCGCGCGGCGCGGGCGCCGCGAGGTCGGGCGCCTCGCGCGCGCGCTTGCCGTCGTCGGCGCGCGCCGCGGGCGCAGCGTGCGGCTCGCGCGCGCGCTCGCCGTCGTCGCGCCGCCCTCCCCACTGAGGCGTCCGGTCGCCCGGCGGCGGCGCTCCGCCGCGCGGCGGACGATCGTCGGGCGCCCCGTCCGCCTCGGCCTCGGCGAGCGCGCGGTCGATGTCCTGCGGGTCGCCGCCCCCACCGTCGAGCGGGTCGCGCCGGCGGCGGTGCGCGAGCGCCAGGTGCGCCGCGCGCCGCACGTGCTCGGCTCCCACCTCCTCGGCGCCCTCCAGCGCCGCCAGCACGCGGGCGGTGCGCGCCGTCACCACGTCGCCGCGCATCCCGTCGACGCCGATCTGCGCGCAGGCGCGCACGATCCGGTGAAGCTCGCGCTCGCCCAGCCGCACCGACGAGAGCCGGCCGCGCGCGGCCAGGATCGACGCCGCCACGTCGGCGTCGGCATCGGCGTAGCGCTCGGCGAACGCGAGCGGGTCGGCCTCGTAGGCCAGCCGCCGGCGCACGATCTCCGCCCGCTCGGCCGGCTCCGCCGGGGCGCTGACCTCGACGCCGAGCCCGAAGCGGTCGAGCAGCTGCGGGCGCAGCTCGCCCTCCTCGGCGTTCATCGTCCCGACGAGCAGGAAGCGCGCGTCGTGGCGCACCGAGACCGCGTCGCGCTCGACGTGGCAGACGCCCATCGCGGCGGCGTCGAGCAGCACGTCGACGAGGTGGTCGGGCAGCAGGTTGACCTCGTCGACGTAGAGGACGCCGCGGTGCGCGCGCGCGAGCAGCCCGGCCTCGAAGGCGCGCTCCCCGGCCAGCGCGCGGCCGAGGTCGAGCGCTCCGACGAGCCGGTCGATCGTCGCGCCGACCGGCAGCTCGACGAGCGGCGCCGCGCGCTCCTCGATCGCCGCGCCGCCGTCGACGATCCCGTCCGGCCCGAGGTCGCCGGGCGCGAAGTGAAACGGCTGCCCGGCGGCCGCCGGCACGGCCGGCAGCAGCGGCGCGAGCGCGCGCACTGCGGTCGACTTCGCGGTCCCGCGCTCGCCGCGCACGAGCACCCCGCCGACCTCGGGCGAGACCGCGTTGACGAGCAGCGCCTCGCGCAGCGCGTCCTGGCCGACGATCGCCGAGAACGGGAAGCCCGGCGTCACGCCGAGGTCTCCTCCAGCTCGCCCTCGAGCTCGAGGTAGCGCGCGCGGATGGCGTCGATCGTGTCCTCCCGCGGAGCCTCCCAGAGGCCCCGGTCGGCCGCCTCCAGGAGCTTCTCGGCGATCGCGCGCGCGGCCCACGGATTCGAGCGGCCCATGAACGCGCCGACGTCCTCGTCGAGCAGGTACTTGCGCGCGACGTCCTCGTACATCCAGTCCTCGGCCACGCCGGTCGTCGCGTCGTAGCCGAACAGGTAGTCGACGGTCGCCGCCAGCTCGGCGGCGCCCTTGTAGCCGTGGCGGATCATCGACCCGATCCAGCGCGGGTTGGCGACGCGGGCGCGAAAGACGCGGCGCGTCTCCTGGGCGAGCGAGCGCGTGACGACCCGCGACGGATCCGACGAGTCGCCGAGCAGCGCGGCCGGCTCACGCCCGCGCAGCGCCCGCACCGTCGCGACCATGCCGCCCTGGTACTCGTAGTAGTCGTCGGAGTCGAGGATGTCGTGCTCGCGGCTGTCGACGTTCTTGACCGCGACGTCGATCCGCCCGAAGCAGCCGCGCAGCGCCGCCCGCGCGGGCGCCCCGTCGAGGCCGCGGCCGTACGCGTAGCCGCCCCACGCCTCGTAGACCTCGGCGATGTCGCCGCCGTCGCGCCAGTCGCGCGCGTCGAGCAGCTGCGCCAGGCCCGCGCCGTAGGCGCCGGGCTTGGAGCCGAAGATCCGCGTCGTCGCCTGGCGCCACGCGGGCGTCGCTTCGAGCTCCGCGGCGAGCGCCGCCGCGTCCTCGCGCGCGTGCGCGGCGACGAAGTTCATGTCGGGCGGCTCGTCGAGCGCGGCGACGAGCGTGACCGCGTCGTCGAGCAGCGCCAGCAGGTGCGGGAACGCGTCGCGGAAGAAGCCCGAGATCCGCACGGTGACGTCGATCCGCGGGCGGCCCAGCTCCTCGAGCGCGATGACCTCCAGGCCGGTCACGCGGCGCGACTCGCGCGCCCACACCGGCCGCACGCCGAGCAGCGCGAGGATCTCGGCGGCGTCGTCGCCCTGGGTGCGCATCGCCGACGTCCCCCAGGCGACGAGACCGACCATCCGCGGCAGCTCGCCATGGTCCTGCACGTGGCGTTCGAGCAGCGCCCGGGCGAGCCGCTGCCCGGTCTCCCACGACAGCTGCGAGGGCAGCGCGCGGGGATCGACCGAGTAGAAGTTGCGCCCCGTCGGCAGGACGTCGATCCGCCCGCGCGTCGGGCTGCCCGACGGGCCCGCCGGGACGTGGCGGCCGTCGAGCGCGGCGAGCACGTGGCGCAGCTCGTCGGTCGTGCGCGCGATCCGCGGCACGACGGTCTCGCAGGCGAAGCGCAGGGCCGCCTCGACGCCGGCGTCCGCGCCGCCGAGGACGTCGCGGCAGGCGATGGCGGCCGCGCCGGGCGACCAGCCGCGCGCCGCCAGCGCATCGAGCAGCGCAAGCTGCACGGCCTCGAGCCGGTCCGAGCCGCTCGTCGCCTCGAGCGCCGCCGCGTCGAGCCCGAGCGCGCGCGCGGTCGCCGAGCGCAGGCCGGGCACGTCGTCGCCGGGGCCGAGACGCAGCATCGCGGCGACGAGCCCGCGCAGGCGCTCGCCCTGCGGCGGCTCGCCGAGCACGTGCAGCCCGTCCTTGACCTGGATGTCCTTGACCTCGCAGAGGTAGCCGTCGATGTGGCCGACGAGCTCGCCGAGGTCGTCGGGGCGCTCGGATACGCCGAGGTCGGCCTGCAGGTTCGCGCGCTCGATCGCGTCCCAGATCTGCACGGCGAGGCCGGGCAGCTTCGGCGGGTCGAGGATCTCCAGGCGCGCGTACTCGTCGAGCAGCGCCTCGAGCTCGGCGAGCTCGTCGTACGTCTCGGCGCGCATCATCGGCGGCACGAGGTGATCGACGATGACCGCGTGCGCGCGGCGCTTGGCCTGCACGCCCTCGCCCGGGTCGTTGACGACGAACGGGTAGACGAGCGGCAGCTCGCCGATCGCCGCGTCGGGGGCGCACGCCGCCGACAGCGCGAGCATCTTGCCCGGCAGCCACTCCAGCGTGCCGTGCTTGCCGACGTGGACGATCGCGTCGGCGCCCCAGGCGGCGTCGAGGAAGCGGTAGCAGGCGAGGTAGTGGTGCGTCGGCGGCAGCTCGGGGTCGTGGTAGATGCCCACCGGATCGTCGCCGTAGCCGCGCGGCGGCTGGATCGCGACGAGCACGTTGCCGAGCTCGAGGCCCGCGACGACGAACTCGCCCTCGTGCACGTACTCCTCGCCCGGCGGCGGCCCCCAGCGCTGCTCGATCGCCGCGCGCAGTCCCTCGGGCAGCGTCGCGTACCAGCGCACATAGTCGGCGACCGGCAGGCGCAGCGTCGCCGCGACGAGCTGCTCTTCGGTGACGAACTCCGGATCGTGCCCGCCGCCGGCGATCAGCGCGTGCATGAGCTCGTCGCCGTGGTCGTAGGGTCGCTCGACGGCGTAGCCGGCCTCGTGCAGCGCGTCGAGCAGCCGCAGCGCGCTGGCCGGCGTGTCGAGCCCGACGGCCATCCCGATGCGCGCGTGCTTCGTGGGAAAGCTCGTCAGCAGCAGCGCGACCCGCTTGCGCGCGTTGGGCGTCGCGCGCAGCCGGGCATGCCGCACCGCCAGCCGCGCGACGCGCGCGCAGCGCTCGGGATCGGCGACGTAGCGCGCGATCGCCGCGCCGACGACCGAGCCGGCTTCGCCGCGCGCCTTGAACGACACGACGCCGCCCAGCAGCCGCCCGTCGAACTCGGGGATCGCGACCTGCGTGGCGGCGTCGAGCGGGGTCAGCCCGCTCGCCGACTCCTCCCACGCCGCGCGCGAGCAGGTCGCGCAGACGGCCTGGAGCACCGGCACGTCGAGCGCCTCCAGCGCCGCGGCGTCCCAGCGCTGCTCGGCGTCGCCGGCGTGCGAGCCGCCCGTCGCGAGCATCGTGACCAGCAGCGCGTCGACATGGCCGGCGACGAGGTCCAGGGCGGGGACCGCGCCGTCGCCGCCGCGGCGCAGCGTCGTGCTCCAGACGGCCAGCGCGTTGGCGCCCGCGCGCTCGACCTGCGCGGCAAGCTCGTCGACCCACGCGGCGTTGCCGGTGATCCGGTGCGAGCGGTAGAAGCAGATGCCGACGGTCGGCCGGCCGGCGTGGTGGCGGGCGAGCGCGTCGGCGATCGGCACGTCGCCGAGGCCGGGCACGTAGACGCCGAGGTCGGGCACCTCGTGCGGCGGCGCGAAGCCGTGGCCCTCGAGCAGGAACGTGTCGGCGAGGAAGCGCAGCAGCTGCTCGACGTTGGCGACGTCGCCGTGGCGCAGGTACTCGCCCGCCTGGGCGACGGCGCCGGCGGGCGCCGAGGACAGCGCCGTCATCTCCGCGTCGGGCTCGATCTCGCCGCCGAGGGCGAGCAGCGGGACGTCGCGCTCGGCGCAGCGCGCGCGCAGCAGGTCGAAGCCCGGCCACCCGCGCCGGCCGCCGAGGATCCGGCACAGCACGACGGCGGCGCCGTCGAGCACGTCCTCGACGAAGGCGCCGTCGTCGAGCGCGCCGCCCGGGTTCGCGCAGCGCACCGCGGGGAACTCCGCGCCGAGGCGCTCGACGGCCGCGGCGGTCGCGAGGATCTCGGTGTCAGCCGTCGTGACGAAGCGCAGCAACGGCGCGCACCTCCGCGTGGATCGTGGGCAGGTCGGCGCGCGCGCCGCAGTCCAGCAGCGCGAGGACGGCGTCGGTGTCGAGGTAGCGCTCGACGAGGTCTCCGAGGACGTCCAGGCGCCGCTCGCGCAGCGCGCCGAACGACTCGTCGCCCGCGACGAACGTGCGCCCGCGCGCAACGGCGACCGCGCTCAGCAGCGCGCGGCGCAGGCCGTCGTCCTCGAGCACGCCGTGCCAGCTCGTGCCGAGCGTCCAGCCGGCCCGGCAGCCGGCGGGCGCGCCGTCGTCGGCGGCGAGCAGCGGCTGCGCGTCGTGGCGCGCCACGCGGCCGTGGCGGATCTCGTAGCCGGTCGCGCGCGCGCCGCCCAGCCAGCCGCAGGCGCCGGACCGGCGGCGCAGCAGCTTGCCGGGCGCAAAGCGCGTCCGCACGGGCAGCAGGCCGAGCCCGTCGACGGCGCCGGCGCGCGACTCGACGCGGTCGTCGATCGCCTCGCCGAGCATCTGGTATCCGCCGCAGATGCCGAGGATCGGGGCGCCGGCGGCGGCGCGCGCGCGCAGCGCGGCGTCGAGGCCCGCGGCGCGCAGCCGCGCGAGGTCCTCGACCGTCGCCTTCGTGCCGGGCAGCACGACGAGGTCGGCGCGCTCGACGTCGGCCGGCGAGCGCGTGAAGCGCACCCGCACGCCGGGCTCGGCGCCGAGTGCGTCGAGGTCGGTGAAGTTGCTCATCCAGCGCAGCCGCAGCACGACGACGTCGAGCGTGTCGGCGAGCGCCGGCGCCTCGGGCGCGCGCGCCTCGAGCGCGAGCGAGTCCTCGGCGTCCATCCAGAGGTCCTCGACGTACGGCAGCACGCCGAGCACGGGACGGCCGCTGCGCGCGCGCAGGTCGACGAGACCCGGCGCGAGGATCGACCGGTCGCCGCGGAACTTGTTGACGACGAAGCCGGCGACGAGCGCCTGGTCGGCGGGCTCGAGCAGCGCGAGCGTGCCGAGCAGCGATGCGAAGACGCCGCCGCGATCGATGTCGCCGACGAGCAGCACCGGCAGGTCGGCGGCGCGCGCGAGCCCCATGTTCGCGATGTCGCCCGCGCGCAGGTTGATCTCGGCCGGGCTGCCCGCGCCCTCGCAGATCACGACGTCGAAGCGCGCGCGCAGATCGCTCAGCGCGTCCTCGACGATCGGGCGCAGCTCGGCCTTCATCGCCTGGTAGGAGCGCGCGTCGGCGTCGCCGTACGGGCTGCCCATGACGACGACCTGGCTGCCGCGCTCGCCCGACGGCTTGATCAGCACCGGGTTCATCGCAGCCTCGGGCGCGGCGCCCGCCGCCGCGGCCTGGATGGCCTGCGCGCGCCCGATCTCCGCGCCGCCGGGCGTCACGACGGAGTTCAGCGCCATGTTCTGCGCCTTGAACGGCGCGACCGACAGGCCCCCACGGCGCAGCCAGCGACACAGCCCGGCGGTGACGACCGACTTGCCCGCGTCGGAGTGCGTGCCGCACACGAGCAGCGCCGCGCCGGTCATCGCACCGACCTCTCGCGGCGCGCGCCGGCGGTGCCCCGGGGAGCGCGCGGCGACCGCAGCGCCCGCAGCGCGACGGCGGCCGCCAGTGCGGCGGCGCCGACGCGGCGCGACAGCGCGTTGGCGCGGCCGATGTCGGCCGCCGCGGGCGCGCGGCCGTCACCGAGCGCGGGGCGCAGCTCGGCGCGCCCGCCGTAGGACAGCGGCCCGCCGAGGCGCAGCGCCAGCGCACCCGCGAACGCCGCCTCCATGCGACCCGCGTTCGGGCTCGGGTGCGCCGCGCCGTCACGGCGCAGAACGCGCCACGCGCGCCCGCGCTCGCGCGCGCACAGCACGGTCAGCCCGGCGGCGGCGCGCGCCGCGGGCCAGCCGAGCGCGTCGTCGAGCCGCGCCGCCGCCCAGCCGAAGTCCGCGTAGCGCGGCGAGCGGTGGCCGACCATCGCGTCGAGCACGTTGGCGGCACGGTAGGCGGCGACGCCCGCCGGACCGAGGGCCGCGGCGTACAGCAGCGCGCCGACGACGGCGTCGCTCGTGTTCTCGGCGACCGACTCGACGACGGCGCGCGCGATGCCGTGGCCGTCGAGCGCCGCCGGATCGCGGCCCGCCAGCGCCGGCAGCGATCGCCGCGCGTCCGCGACGTCGCCGCGCTCGAGCTGCTCGGCGATCGCCGCCGCCTCGGAGCGCAGCGAGCGCCCGCCGAGCGCGGTCCAGGTCAGCAGCGCGAGCGCCGCGCGGCGGCCGAGCAGCCGCGACAGGCCGTGGCCGGCGAGCGCGGCGCCGGTGACGAGCGCGCCCGCGAAGAGCGCTCCGCGCGCCCGGCTCGGCGCGTAGAGCCGCCGCTCGAGCGCCTGCGCGACGCGGCCGAAGCCCGCGACCGGGTGCCCGCGGCGCTGGTCGCCGACCACGAGGTCGGCGCCGTAGCCCAGCGCCAGGCCGGCGGCGCTCATGCCGCGCGGCCGCCGGTCACGGGCACGTTCACGCACGTCACCGTCCACCGCCCGTCGCGCGCATGCAGCTCGGTGGCGGCGAGCGGCGCGACGTCGATCTGCCACGCC
Organism: Solirubrobacteraceae bacterium; assembly: GCA_035551055.1. GTDB lineage: Bacteria > Actinomycetota > Thermoleophilia > Solirubrobacterales > Solirubrobacteraceae > CADCVQ01. The sequence goes on along the minus strand of DASZOA010000119.1, from coordinate 816 downwards.
GCAGCCGTGGGGGCGCCGAGCGCATAGACGACCGCCGCGCGCACGACGCCGCCGTGCGTGACGACGATCGCGCGCCCGTCCTCGCCCGCCTGCGCGTCCATCCAGCGCCCGACGCGGGCGAGCACGGCGGTGAGCGACTCGCCGCCGTGCGGACAGGCATCGGGGTCGGTGAACCACGCGCCGACGCCGTCGGGATCCTCCCGGTTGACGTCCTCGAGCGAGCGCCCGCCCCACGTGCCGAAGTCGCACTCGCACAGCGCGGCCTCGACCGTGGCGTCGAGCCCCGCCGCGGCCGCCGTCTCGCGCGCCCGCGCCGCCGGACTGCACAACGCCTCGCCGCCTCCGAGCCGGCCGGCGAGCTGCGCGGCGGCCGCGCGGCCCCCCTCGTCGAGCGGCTCGTCGACCGGGAACGCCGCGCGCCGCACGGCGTCCGTCGAGGCGTGGCGGACGAGCAGGAGCCGGCGCATCAGGCCGCCACGGGCGCGCGCGCCGCCGCGGCCGCGCGATGCATCGCGATTCCGAAGCCGACCCCGAGCGCCGCCCAGAGCACGGCCTGCGTCCCGAGCGAGCTGAGCCGGAACTCCCAGATCAGCGCCGCCGGGACGTGCTCCGGGACCTCCTGGACGCCCGGCAGCGCGAGCGCCAGCCCGCCCGCGACGGCGATGAACGTCCCGGCACCCGCCAGCGGTCGCGCCCACGGCGGCGCGTCGGGCCGCAGCGACCAGACCACGCGCGCGGCGGCGAGCATCGCAAGCGCCGAGCCGACGAGCAGGATCAGGTAGTAGGCCGTGCGGTCGCCGATCGTCTGCGGATCGC
>DASZOA010000118.1:0-2027 GCA_035551055.1 Solirubrobacteraceae bacterium | reverse complement strand
GTGCGCATGTCGACGCCGAGCGTCGAGATCGAGACCGACTCGCCGGCGCCGCCGACGTCGCGCGCCGCCGCGGCGCGCCGCGCCGCGTTCCGTCCCCGGCGCCCGCCGGTCGCGCGCGGTCGGCACCAGCACGAGCGACATGTACGGCACCTCGCCGTCGACCTCGTCGAGGGCGGCGACGCGCGCGCGCTCGCACGACGCGCGCTCGACGTACACCGCGCGCTCGGCGACGCCGGCGATCGACGCCGCCGCGACGACGCTGTCGAAGCGCCGGCCCAGCTTCATCACGACGGCGGCGTCGGCATCGCGCAGGTGCGCGGCGAGCACGTCGGCGGGCAGCGTTCCCGGCGCGACGACCAGCACGTCGTCGCGCTTGGCCAGCGGGGTCCCGGCCGCGGCCGCGGCGGCGCTCACCGCCGTGACCCCCGGCACGACCTGCGTGGCATAGCGGTCGGCCAGGCGCTCGTGCAGATACATGTACGAGCCGTAGAAGAACGGATCGCCCTCGCAGAGCACCGCGACGTCGCGGCCGCCGTCCAGGAGCGCCGCGATCCGCGCCGCCGACTCGTCGTAGAAGTCGCGCAGCGCGCCCTCGTAGCCGGCGGGGTGGTCGGCCTCGCCGGTCGTCACCGGGTAGACGAGCGCGAGCTCTTCGCAGCCCGCCGCCAGCCACGGCGCCGCCGCGGCGCGCGCGATCGAGCTGCCGCGCCGCTTCGCGGGGTAGGCGACGACGTCGCAGCCGCCGAGGACCCGCTGCGCCTTGACGGTCACGAGCTCGGGATCGCCGGGGCCGACGCCGACGCCGAACAGCCGCCCGGCCGCGCGCGCCGTCATTCCGTCTCCCGCGCGAGGGCGTTGACCGCGGCCGCGGCGATCGCGCTGCCGCCGCGCCGGCCGTGCACGACGAGGTACTCGAGCCCCGCGGGCGCGGCCGCCAGCGCCTGCTTGGACTCCGCGGCGCCGACGAAGCCGACGGGCACGCCGATGACGGCCGCCGGCCGCGCGACGGCGTCCTGCCCGATCAGCTCCAGCAGCCGATACAGCGCCGTCGGGGCATTTCCGACGACGACGAGCGCGCCGCCGAGCCGGTCGCGCCAGTGCTCCAGCGCCGCGGCGCTGCGCGTCGTCCCCATCGCGCGCGCGAGCTCCGCGAGGCCCGGCTCGCCCAGCGTGCAGACGACGTCGTTGTCCGCCGGCAGCCGCGCGCGCGTCACGCCGGCGGCGACCATCGCGGTATCGCAGAGGATCGGGGCGCCGGCGCGCAGCGCACCCTCGGCCGCGGCGCCGAAGCCCGGCGAGAAGGCAATGTCGTCGACGAGGTCGACCATCCCGCAGGCAGGGATCATCCGCACGGCGACGCGCGCGAGGATCGGGTCGAGCCCCGCGAGATCGGCCTCCGCGCGGATCGTCGAGAACGAGCGCCGGTAGATCTCGGCGCCGTCGCGCTCGTAGACGGTCATCGCGTCCCCTCCGCGAGCAGGTGCTTGGCGGCGCGCTCGAGCGACCGGACGTGCCATGTCCCCGTGTCGGAGCGGACCTCGACGTCGCCGCCGCCGCGCATGGCGACCGCGACGGCGGTGCCGGGCACCTCGCCGCAGCGCCGCTCGCATGCGGCCCAGTGCTCGGGGGGATCGCCGGCGGCGCGCCGGCCCGCGCGCTCGGCGGCGATCGCGCGGACGTCGCCCAGCGCGCGCCGGCAGCCGTCGATTCCGGCGCAGGCCGTCAGCCCGACCCAGCCCGAGTCGCCGTCGAGCACGAGCTGCGCCGCCGCGAGCGCCGCGCGGGTCGCGTCCACCGCGTCGGGCTCGAGGTCGACGAGCGTCACCGTGCGCCGCGTCGAGAGCCGCACGTCGTCGGCGATCGCCGCCAGCGCCCGCAGGAGCTCGGGCCACAGCTGGCCGAACGGGGCGAGCGCCGTCACGGCGACGCGGCCGTCGCGCTGCTCGACGACGCCCGGCCCGAACGCGGGCGTTCGTGCGGCGCGCGTCACGGGCGCCAGCGCAAGCCCGAGCGTCGCGGCGACGGCG
>DASZOA010000117.1:0-3132 GCA_035551055.1 Solirubrobacteraceae bacterium | reverse complement strand
CCGCCGGCGCCGGCGCGGCGAAGAGCTCCAGGCGCGGCGCGGACGCGGGCGCGACGACGGCTGACATCCGGCGCAGCACGGCCTCGCCGACGCGCGCCGCCCGCGGCCCGGCCGCGCCGGCGCCGGTCGCCGGCGGGGCGGACGCGGTCACCGGCGGCGCGACCGCCCCGGACGAGCAGGACGACTTCGGCCACGGAGTCGACGCACCGAAGCCGAGCCGGGAGCCGCCGGCCCGCGCGCCGATCGCGCCGGCCGCGCCGGTCGCGCCGGTCGAGACGAGCGCGAGCGGCGGCGAAGCGGCACCGGCCCACGCGTCTGCCGCGACGCCCGCGGCGGCGGCCGCCACGGTCGCGCCCGCGCCGTAGCGTCGGATAGCTTCGAGCCATCGACCGCTACCTCGCAACGCTCGACCACGAGACGCTGCTCGTGCGCCGCGGACCGCGCTCGGGCTGCTTCACGATCGTCGCCGTCCACTCGACGACGCGCGGTCCGGCGCTCGGCGGCTGTCGCATGTGGCACTACGACGACGCGCGCGCCGCGGTGCGCGATGCGCTGCGCCTGTCGGAGGCGATGACGTACAAGTCGGCGGTCGCCGACCTGCCGCTGGGCGGCGGCAAGGGCGTGATCATGGCGCCCGGTCCGGCCGGCGCGCGACCGCACCGCCGGCGCGGCCGGCGCGCCGACGCGCTGCGCGACTTCGGCGACGCCGTCGCCGCGCTCGGCGGCAGCTACATCACGGCCGAGGACGTCGGGACGTCGGCGCGCGACATGCAGCTCATCGCGTCGGTCACCAGCCACGTCAGCGGGCTTCCCCGCCGGCTCGGCGGCTCGGGCGACCCGAGCCCGTGGACCGCGCTCGGCGTCCAGACCGCGATCGCGGTCTGCTGCGAGCGCGTCTTCGGGACGCCGTCGCTGAAGGGGCGGACGATCGCGATCGCCGGGCTGGGCAACGTCGGCGGTCGCGTCGCCGGCGCCTGCGCTAAGGCGGGCGCGACGCTGCTCGTCAGCGACATCGACGAGCGCAAGCAGGCGCTCGCCGAGGGGCTCGGCGCGCGCTGGGTCGAGCCCGACGCGGTGCTCGCCGCGCCGGTCGACGTCTTCGCCCCGTGCGCGCTCGGCGGGATGCTCGACGACGACAGCGCGGGCCGCCTGCAGGCGGCGATCGTCGCCGGCGCCGCCAACAACCAGCTCGCCGACGACGGCGTCGCCGCCGTGCTCGCCCAGCGCGGCGTGCTCTGGGCGCCGGACTTCGTCGTCAACGCCGGCGGCATCATCAACATCTCCGTCGAGCTCGAGCCGGGCGGCTACGACCGGCGCCGGGCCAGCCGGCTCGTGCGCGGCATCGGCGACACGCTGCGGCGGGTCTTCGACGACGCGCGGGCGCTCGGCGTGACGCCGCTGGAGGCGGCGACGGCGCTCGCGCGCCGCCGCCTGGCCCAGGCCGGCGGCTGAGCGCCGCTATACGACCGGCCGCACGCCGCCGGCCGGAGGCCAGCGCGGCCGCTCGACGCCCGCCGGCAGGCGGCCCTCCTCGTCGAGCTTGTCGAGGTGCGCGAGCAGCGTCGCGGCGGCGGCCAGGCGCAGGCTCGCCGGGGCGTCGTCCCAGGCGCGGTCGAGCAGCTCGTCGACGCTGCGCAGGCCGTCGTCGAGCGCCGCGAGCAGGCGGCGCTCGCGGTCGGCGCGGTGCGCCAGGTAGCGATCCAGCAGCGCCGGCGGATCCTCGACGGGCGGGCCGTGCCCCGTGCACAGCAGCTCGAGCGCGCGTGCGCGCAGGCGCCGCAGCGCGGCCAGGTAGCCGCGCAGCGCGCCGGGGTCGGGGGCGACGAAGACGCTGCTCTGCGCGAGCACCGCGTCGCCGGTGAAGCAGACCGCGCCCGCGACGAACGCCAGATGGTCGGGCGCATGCCCCGGTGTCGCCACGACCTCGAGCGGCCCGAAGGCGTCGCCGTCGCCGAGCGCGACGTCGGCGCCCGCCCAGCGGGCGGCGCCGACGGGCACGCCGCCGGCGCGCGCTCGGACCGCCGCCGCCGCGCCGGCGTGGTCGGCGTGGTCATGCGTGATCGCGATGCCCGCCGCTCCACCGCGTCGCGCGGCCTCGGCGAGCACGTGCTCGACGTGCGCGTCGAGCTCGGGCCCCGGATCGACGATCCAGCACGGGTCGCGGCCGAGGATCCAGGTGTTCGTGCCCGTCAGCGTGAACGGGCCCGGGTTGTCGGCGCGCACGAGCGCGACGTCGAAGCGCTCGAGGGTCATCGACCCAACCCTATGCGGGCCGCCACCGGCCGGCGTCGAGAGCTCAGCCGGCGGCGAGGCGGTAGACCGACCCGCCGAGCGAGGTGACGTACACGCGCCCGCGGGCGTCCTCGCCGAACGACGACAGCTCGCCGACCCTGCGCACGCCGCGGATCGCGCGATCGCCGCTCGCCCCGCCCGCCGACAGCTTCGCCGAGCGCAGCTGGCCCTTGCAGAAGTCGCCGTAGACGTAGCGGCCGTTCAGCGCCGGCACGCCCCGGTCGCGCACGACGTAGCCGCCGGTGATCGAGCAGTTGCCGTCGTCGTGGGAGAGCTCGATGACCGGCGGGACGTGGCCGGGCGCGGACTCGCCGGGGAACAGCCGCCGGCTGCCCTCGAACGGACGCCAGCCGTAGTTCGCGCCGCTGGCGGCGCCCTTCGGCGCGAAGTTGACCTCCTCGATCGCGCCCTGCCCCACGTCGCCGATCGTGAGATCGTCCGTCTCGCGGTCGAACGAGAAGCGCCACGGGTTGCGCAGGCCGTAGCTGTAGATCTCGCCGCGCGCGCCGGAGCGGTCGACGAACGGGTTGCTCGACGGCACGCGGTAGGGCCGGCTGCCCGAGCGCCGAGGGTCGATGCGCAGGATCTTGCCGAGCAGGCTGCCGAGGTCCTGCGCGTTGCCGCGCGCGCCGTGCTGGTCGTTGGCGCCGCCGCCGTCGCCGGTGCCGATGTACAGCAGGTTGTCGGGGCCGAACAGCACGAGGCCGCCGTTGTGGTTGGCCTCCTCGTCGTCGTAGCGCAGCACGAGCCGCCCGCGGGTCAGCGCGCGGTCGCGGCTGCGCTTGGAGCGGCGGAACTCGACGACGCTCTGCGTGCCGCCGCGATCGGTGTAGTTGACGT
>DASZOA010000116.1:0-2647 GCA_035551055.1 Solirubrobacteraceae bacterium | reverse complement strand
GAGGCGCGGGCGGACTGGGAGATCTTCGCGCGGCTGGCCGCCGAGCTCGGCTTCGGCGACGACTTCGCCTGGCGCTCGCCGGCGGAGGTCTTCGACGAGTTCGCCGCCTGCACCGAGGGGCGGCCGTGCGATGTGAGCGGGATCGACCACGAGCTGCTGCGCCGCCGCGGCGGCGTCCAGTGGGGCGGCGCGCGCCTCTACGAGGATCGCCGCTTCCCGACGCCCGACGGGCGCGCCCGGATCGCCCCGACGCCGCACGCCGGCCCGGCGGAGGCGCCGGGGCCGGACTTCCCGCTGACGCTCACCACCGGCCGCGTGGCGGCGCACTGGCACACGCTTACGCGCACCGGCAAGTCGGAGAAGCTCAGCGCGCTCGCGGGCGAGCCGTTCGTCGAGCTGCATCCCGCCGACGCCGCCCGCGCTGGCGTGCACGCGGGCGAGCGGGCGCGGGTGGTGTCCGCGCGCGGCGAGGTGCTGCTGCGCGTGCGCGTCGAGCCGGGCGTGCCCGAGGGGATCGCCTTCGCCCCGTTCCACTGGGGCGCCCTGCACGCGCCGGCCGGCGCGGGGCAGGTCAACGCGGCGACGATCGACGCGGTCGACCCCGTGTCGGCGCAGCCGGAGCTGAAGGCCGCGGCGGTGCGCGTCGAGCCGGCCGGCCGCCGCGCGGCGCGGCGGCGGCTCGTCGTGGTGGGCACCGGAATGGCCGCGATGGAGACCGTCGAGGAGCTGCTTCGGCGCGCGGACAACTGGCGGATCACGATGCTCGGCGAGGAGCCCGTGGTCCCGTACAACCGCATGCTGCTGTCCAAGCTGCTGGCGCGCGCGGTGGGCCCGGGCGGCCTCGAGCTGCGGCCGCCGGCGTGGTTCGCCCAGCACGACGTCGACCTGCGCGGTGGCTGCGCGGCCCGCTCGGTCGACGTGGCCGCGCGGCGGGTGCGCGACAGCTCGGGCATCGAGCACGCCTACGACGCGCTCGTCCTGGCGACGGGCTCGCGGCCCTTCCTCCCGCCGATCCCCGGCGCAGACGGCCCCCGCGTCCTGACGTTCCGCACGCGCGCCGACGTGGCGGCGATCGCCTCCTCGGCGGTTCCCGCGCGGCGGGTCGTCGTGATCGGCGGCGGCCTGCTCGGTCTGGAGGCGGCCGCGGGCGTCCGGGGCTGCGGGGCGGTCGTCACCGTCCTCGAGGCGGCCGACCGGCTGATGCCGCAGCAGCTCGACGCCGCCGCATCGGCGATGCTCGCGCGGGCCCTCGTCGGGCTCGGGATCGAGGTGCGCACGGGCGCGCGGGTGACGTCCCTCGAGCCGGGTCGCGTGCGGCTCGCCGAGGAGGTCATAGACGCAGACCTCGTCGTCGTCGCGGCCGGCGTCCGCCCCGAGACCGCGCTCGCCGCCGCGGCGGGGCTGGAGGTCGAGCGCGGCATCGTCGTCGACGACGCGATGCGCGCAAGCGCGCCGGGGGTGTGGGCGGTCGGCGAGTGCGCGCAGCACCGCGGGACCGTCTACGGCCTGTGGGCGCCGCTGGCCGAGCAGGCGCGCGTGGCCGGCGCGGCGGTGTGCGGCGATCCGGCCGCCTTTCACGGCGCGGTCACCGCGACGAGCCTGAAGGTCGCGGACGTCGACGTCTTCGCCGGCGGCGAGTACAGCGGCGCCGACGAGCTGGTGTGGAGCGACTCCCGCCGCGGCGTCTACCGCCGGCTGGTGCTGCGCGGCGACCGCCTCGCCGGCGCGATCCTCGTCGGCGACGCCTCGGTGGCGCGCGAGCTGTCCGCGCTGCTGCGCGCGGGCGGGACGGTGCCCGACCACCTGCTCGCGCCGCCCGGAGCCGCGGACGCACCGCCCGCGCCGCGGCCCGACGACGTCGTGTGCGCCTGCAACGGCGTGCGTCGCGACGCCATCGAGCAGGCGATCGCGGCCGGTGCACTGGACTGCGGCACCGGCGTGTCGCGGGCCACGCGCGCCGCCAGCGGCTGCGGCTCCTGCGCGTCGGAGATCGAGGCGATCCTGCGTTCACGCAGCCGAAACGCCGGCGTGACCGAAGCGAAACTGCGGTCGGACACGATCCCGGCATGAGCTGCGATGGCATCGTGATCGTCGGCGGCGGCATCGCGGGGCTGTCGATCTGCGAGGCGATCCGGGCGCGCGATCCGCGCGTGGCGATGACGCTGGTGTGCGGCGAGCCGCGGCTCCCGTACGACCGCGTCCGGCTGTCGGAGCTGCTCGTGACCGGCCGCGAGCCGGACGCGCTCGAGCTGCGACCGGGGGAGTGGTTCGAGGACCACGACGTGCGCGTTGTCGTCGGCCGCCGGGTCGAGGCGATCGACACCGACCGCCGCGCGCTCGCGCTCGACGGCGACGAGACGCTCGCCTACGACCGGCTCGTGCTGGCGACGGGGTCGACAGCGCTGATGCCACCGATCCCGGGCATCTCGCTGCCCGGCGTGATCCCGTTCCGCGGCCCCGAGCACTGCGCGGCGATCCGCGCGGCCGCCGCGAGTGGCACGCGCGTCGCGGTCATCGGCGGCGGGCTGCTCGGGCTCGAAGCCGCCTACGGGGTCGCGTCGCGGGGCTGCCCGGTCACGGTCGTGCACCTCATGGACCGCCTAATGGAGCGCCAGCTCGACGCGCGGGCGGCCGAGCTGCTGCGGCC
>DASZOA010000115.1:0-6374 GCA_035551055.1 Solirubrobacteraceae bacterium | reverse complement strand
CGCAACGACCTCGAGTTCACCTATTCGCTGACCGACCGCATCTTCAGGCTCAGCCTCGGAGAGCTCGCGGACTTCAGCGGTGCCAAGTACGACGGTGCCTTCTCGCTCAGCCTCGAGCAGGCGCAGCGGCGCAAGCACACCTACATCGCCGCCGCGATCGGGATTGGGCCGGGCCGGCGGCTGCTCGACCTCGGTTGCGGCTGGGGGCCGCTGCTGAACTTCGTCCGCAGTCGCGGCGGCGAGGGCGTCGGCGTGACGCTTTCCTCGTCCCAGGCCGAGTCGTGCCGGCGCCACGGGCTCGACGTCCACCTGATGGACGTGCGCGAGATCGAGCCCGAGACGTTCGGGCGCTTCGACGCGGTTGCGAGCCTCGGGGCCTTTGAGCATTTCTGCTCCCCCGACGACTACAGGGCCGGTCGCCAGGAGGACGTGTATCGCGACATCTTCCGCCGCGCTGCCGCCGTGCTCCCCGCGCGCGGACGCCTCTACCTGCAGACGATGGTCTTCGGGCGCAACATGATTCCGATCGACGAGGTCTCGGTCGACGCGCCACGCGACTCCGACGCGTGGTACGTGGCGCTGATGCAGCATCGGTTCCCCGGCTCGTTCCTGCCGCTCGGATACGAGCAGGTCGTGCGCTGCGCGAAGCCCCATTTCCGTCTCCTCGAGAGCTCGAGCGGGCGGGTCGACTACATCGAGACGATCAAACAGTGGCGGGCACGCTTCGCCGAGCGCAGCATGCGCAAACTGCTGCTGAAGGCGCGGCTCGTCCCACGCTACCTGACAAGCCGCGACTTCAGGCTCGCCTTTACGTCCGGGGTAAGCGCCAACACCGTCTGCTTCGAGCGCGAGCTGCTCGACCACTACAGGCTCGTGTTCGAGAAGCCGGCCTAGCGGCGCACCCGCGGGCGAGACTCAGCCCTGCGCCAGCTGCGCCCAGCGCGCGCGCTGAGGGGATGCCGCTGGCTGGGTGCTCAACGGGAGGAATGCGAGTCTGACCTGCTTGATCGAGTTCGCGCCGAGCTCTCGACTCGCCTGAGCAGTTGCGGCCGGTCGTCGCCTGGCGAGCGTCAGGGTGGTATCGACCGGTCGGTAGCGCGGCATCCCCAGCGCACTGTTCAAGCTCACGCGCCGAGCGCCATATGCGCTCTGAGCAGCTTGTCCGGCGTGATCGGCAGGTCGCGCATGCGGGTGCCGGTGGCGTGGAAGACGGCGTTGGCGATCGCCGCGGCCGCGCCGACGATGCCGAGCTCGCCGATGCCCTTTGTGCCCATCGGGTTGACGTGCGGGTCGATCTCGTCGATCCAGGCGGCGTCGATGTCGCCGACGTCGGCGTTTGTGGCGATGTGGTAGCCCGCGAGGTCGGGCGTGACGATCGCGCCGAGCGCCGCGTCCATGACGACCTCCTCGTGCAGCGCCATCGACAGGCCGAACGTCATGCCGCCGATCAGCTGCGAGCGCGCCGTGCGCGGGTTGACGACGCGGCCGATGGCGAACATGCCGAGCATGCGCGGCACGCGTACCTCGCCGGTGTCGGCGTCGACGCGGACCTCGGCGAAGTGCGTGCCGAAGGCGTGCATCGCGTAGGCGTCCTCGGCGGGGTTGTCCGGCGCGCCGGCGGTGACCGTGTCTCCCGGCGCGGGATCGTCGCCATGCCTGTCGCGGAAGGCGCGCGCCGCGCCGAACAGCGTCGCGCCCCATGACGTGATGCCGGCGGAGCCGCCGGGCACGTGGGAGTAGGGCAGCGCGGTGTCGCCGATCTGCAGCGCCACGCGCTCGTGCGGGACGCCGAGCGCCTCGGCGGCGATCTGCGAAAGCGACGTCCACGTTCCCGTGCCGACGTCTATCGCGCCGATGCTCACCTCGTAGCGCCCGTCGTCGCGAAACTCGATCTGCGCCTGCGAGCCGGGCGTGTGGAAGACCGGGTACGTCGAGCCTGCCACCCCGGTGCCGGCGAGCCAGCGGCCGTCGCGGCGTCTGCGCGGGGCGGGGTCGCGGCGCGCCCAGCCGAAGCGCTCGGCGCCCTGGCGCAGGCAGGCGACGAGGTTGCGGCTTGACCATGGCTTACCGCTGTCGGGATCGGCCGGCGGATCGTTGCGGATGCGCAGCTCGATCGGGTCGATCCGCAGCGCGATCGCCAGCTCGTCGATCGCGCACTCCAGCGCGTACATCCCCGGCGTCTCGCTCGGCGCGCGCATCCACGACGGAAACGGGACGTCGAGCGGCACCAGGCGATGGGTCGTCGCGATGCTCGGCGCGGCGTACATCATGCGCGTGGCGGCCGCGACCTGGTCGATGTATGCCTTCATGCGCGACGTGTGCGCCCAGACGTCGTGTGTGATCGCGAGCAGGCCGCCGCTCGCGTCGGCGCCGAGGCGCACGCGCTGGATCGTCGGCGTGCGGTGGCTGCCCAGCGTGAACACGTGATGGCGCGTCAGCGCGAGCTTCACCGCCCGGCCCGGCACGGCGCGCGCGGCGATCACGGCGAGCACGGTGTTCGCGTGCACCTCGCCCTTGGAGCCGAAGCCGCCGCCGACGAACGGCGCGGTCACCTCGACCTGCTCGGCGCGCAGGCCGAACACCTCCATGATCGTCTCGCGCACGCCGTGCACGCTCTGCGTCGACTCGTACAGGCGCAGGGCGTCGTCGCGCCACAGCGCGACGCTCGTGTGCGGCTCCATCGCGCCCTGGTGTTGCTGTGGCGTCGTGTAGGTCGCGTCGACGGTCGTCGCGGCGGCGCGTAGGCCCGCCTCGGCGTCGCCGTGCGCGGTGTCGGTCCCGTCGTCGTCGGGCTTGAAGACGTCAGGGTGGTCGACTCTGAGCACAACATCGTGGTCGGAGGCCTGCTCCTCGATGCGCACGAGCGCCGCGGCGTGCGCGCCGATCTCCAGGCTCTCGGCGATCACCGCACCGACGATCTGGCCGCGGAAATGGATCGCGGGCGACTGCAGGATCGCGAGCTCAGGGTTGCTCGTGTCGGCAAGCTCGGGCGCGGGCTCGTGGGTGAGGACGGCGAGCACGCCCGGCAGGCGCCGCGCCTCGGCGGCATCGATGCCGACGACCCGGCCGCGCGCGACGGTCGACAGCAGCGGGACGACGTAGGCGGGGTCAGTCAGCGGGTGCTCGTAGGCGTAGGTCGCCGCGCCGGTGACCTTGCGCGGCCCGTCGCGGCGGCCGACATCGGCGCCCAGCGTGCGGGTGGCGATCGCGTTGCTCATCGCGCGGCCCCCGGCATCGTCAGCTCGCGCAGCGTCGCAACGAGCGCGTTGGATGCCATCGGGATCTTGAAGGCGTTCTCGCCCAGCGGCTGGGCGGCGGCCAGCTCGGCGTGCGCGGCCGTGCGGAAGGCCGCTTTGGTCGCGCGCCGCCCGCGAAGCTCGTCCTCGGCGAGCGTCGCGCGCCACGGCTTGTGGGCCAGCCCGCCGAACGCGATCCGCACGTCGACGATCGTGTCGTCGCCGGCGAGCTCGACGGCGGCGGCGACCGACACGAGCGCGAACGCGTACGAGGCGCGGTCGCGGACCTTGCGGTACGTCGAGCGCGCGGCGATCTGGAGGCTCGGCAGCTCGACGTGGGTGATCAGCTCCCCATGCTCAAGCGTCGTGTCGCGCTGCGGCGCGTCGCCGGGCAGGCGATGCAGGTCGGCGATCGCGATCTCGCGTGGACCCCCCGGACCGTCGACACGCACGACGGCGTCGAACGCGAGCATCGCCACGGCCATGTCCGACGGGTGCGTCGCGACGCAGTGCTGCGAGGCGCCGAGGATCGCGTGCTGACGCGTGTGGCCGTCCAACGCCGAGCAGCCCGCGCCGGGCTCGCGCTTGTTGCACGGCGTCGTCGGATCCTGGAAGTACGGGCAGCGCGTGCGCTGCAGCAGGTTGCCGCCGGTCGTGGCCAGGTTGCGCAGCTGACCGGAGGCGCCGGACAGCAGCGCCCGCGCGAGCGCGGGATAGCGCTCGCGAACGCGCATGTCGGCGGCGAGGTCGGCGTTGCGCACACCGGCGCCGATCCGCAGCCCGCCGCCCGGCAGCTCCTCGATGCGAGCGTCCAGCACGCGGCTGACGTCGACGAGCAGCTGTGGGCTCGCGATCCCGAGCTTCATGTGGTCGACGAGGTTCGTCCCGCCCGCGAGGTAGGCGGCGGCCGGCCGTCCGGCGAGGGCCGCGATCGCGCCGCCAATCTCCGCGGCGCGCTCATACGCAAACGGCTTCACGGCGCGAGCTCGCCGATCGCCGCGACGATGTTGACGTACGCGCCGCAGCGGCACAGGTTGCCGCTCATCCGCTCGCGGATCTCGTCCGCGTCGAGCACCACGTCAGCGGTCAGGTCGGCCGTGACGTCGCTGGGAAAGCCGCTGCGCGCCTCGTCGAGCATTCCGGCCGCCGAGCAGATCTGGCCCGGCGTGCAATAGCCGCACTGAAAGCCGTCGTGATCGACGAACGCCTGCTGCACCGCGTGCAGGTCGCGCTCGCTGCCGAGCCCGGCCGCGGTCGTGATCTGCGCGCCGTCATGGGCGACCGCGAGGCTCAGGCACGTCGTGACGCGGCGGCCGTCGACGAGGCACGTGCACGAGCCGCACTGGCCGTGGTCGCAGCCCTTCTTCGGCGCGGTGACGCCGAGCTGCTCGCGCAGCGCGTCGAGCACGGTGGTGCGGGTGTCGACCGACAGCGAGCGCGGCTCGCCGTCGACGTGCAGCGTGATGTCGATGTCCATGCGGCCCTTCCTCGATGTCGGAGGCGGCCCGATGGCAGGCGGCCGTCCGTCGCAGGATGCCCGCACGGGTCGTCGATCGAACCGTCGCCGCGCGCACTCACGGCGTGGACTGGATGCGCAACGCTCCTTTGAAGAAGGAGATGAGCTCGCCTGCATCTGGTGCCCGTGGCCCTGGGCGGTGGCGCCCCTGTTCGACGGGGCGCGCTCGGATCTCGGCCTGGTTCCAACCGCCGTAGTCGCGACCCCGCTGGTCACCCACCGCACCTACGAGGTCGACCGGAGCGCGACCGGCGAGAGCTGACCACGCGAAGGCGTCGCTGCTGGATTGCGCGAGATCCGGCACTTCGTACAGTGCCGAGCGTTATGCGCGAGACCGACCGGATCCTCACTGCGTACTTTCAAGAGCTTGACGATCGGCTGCGGCCGATCGTCACGCGCCTGATCGACGTGATCGTCGAGGGGCTCCCGGATGCCGAGCACGCGCGGAAGTGGGGCCGGCTCACCTTCACGCGCAACGGCGACTGGCACCACTGGCTGTGCGCCATCGCACCCCGCCGGAAGGCAGTCAGGCTGCTGATCCACAAGGGCGCGCTGCTGACAGATCCGCGTGGCGTCCTCGAGGGCGACGGCCGATACCTGCGCGCAATCACGTTCTGTTCGCCTGACGAGGTCGATGCCGACGTGGTCGCGCCGGTCCTGCGCGAGGCCGCCGCCCGCCAGACGGCGATGTGATCGAGCCACGCTCGACCCGCAGGCAGGCCGGCGCGGCGGCCGGATCTCATAGCAGCCTCGGTCGGTCCGGGGAGGTTCAGATCAGAGCGCTCGGCCGATGTGGCTCGCCCGCGTTCGACTCAAGGGCTCCTCCTCGCGCTTGCCGCACCCCTGACGCACGCCTTCCTCGAAGTTGGGGGAACCGCGAGCGCGGCCCGCGGGGCCCGTCGTCGCCTGCCCGAGCCTAGTGCCCGGCGGGCGGCTCGCCGCCGATGCGCGACTCCGCCGGCGCCTGCGCCGGCTGGGCCGGCCGTGCCTCGTCAGCCCTCTGCGGCTCGTGCTCGCCCCGGCCGCCCGGGTCGCGTAGCGCCTCGGTCGCGGCCTTGGCCTTGTCGTGGGCGGTCCCGCCGCCGCGCACGATCTCGCGCAGCTCCTGCGCGTCCTCCTTCAGGGCCTTGGTCCCACCACGCCTGTCGATGATCTGCTTCGCTGTTCTCGCAAGGCTTCGTAGGTTCATCGGTAATTCGGTTTCCCCGGCCGAGCCTCGCGAAACCCGGTGTCGGCGCTCCGGATCGCCACGCGGCCCCATCTCGGCTTCCGCTCTTGGACGAGGGCAAGAGTGCCGATTTCACGCAGGGCAGCGCGATGCCCGCGACAGCGGCGATCTGCTCCCCTAAAAGCAGCCGTCGACGAAGCGAGGCTGGTTTCCGCGCATCCGGCGATCACCGGGGGCGCGCTCCTCCTCGACCACGCGGGCGCTTCAACCGACGTGCGGCCTCCGACGACAACCCAGTGGCCTCAGGCGCTCGTCCGTCCTTCGCGTGAACTACAGCTGGACCACATGGCGTCCGACCCCTGCAGGCCGCGGGCGGGGAGGACTCCTGTGACCTCGACCGCGTCCTGGCCAACATCGCCGCCCGCGAGCCCCACCTCCGCCTCGCGGCCGAACG
>DASZOA010000114.1:0-1690 GCA_035551055.1 Solirubrobacteraceae bacterium | reverse complement strand
GCCGAGCAGGGCAGCGTGCAGCGGGCGCGCGCTCGCAGGCCGCGCTCGAGCGCGCGCGCCAGGCGGCGGCGCTCGAGGGCCAGCGAGAAGCGCAGCGCGCACAGCTCGAGCGTCTTGCGCTCGCCGCGGCCGACGACGACGTCGGCGCGCGCGAGCACCCGGCCCGCCGGCCGCTCGCAGGTCACGGTCCAGCTCTCCGGCGTCGGGCTGCCGGGTCGCGTGGACGGGTTGAGGTGCCAGTCGAAGCGGCCGTTTGGCCCGACCGTCATCGACGTGTCGAGCACGTCGCGGTAGCTCAGGGGCGGCCCGGTCCTACCGAGGAGGTCCAGCAGCACCGGCGCGGTCCGCGACTCGACCTCCTTGTGCGCGCGCAGGATCGTGCCCTCGCTCGCGCGGCCCTGCAGCACGGCGTGGCGGGCGCTGTCGGCCGTGCTCTGCAGGGCGACGAGGTACGCCTCGCGGTTGGGCGCGTACTGCGCCGCGACCTCCCCGAAGGGCGGATGGAACTCGTCGGGGCCGATCTCGAACGTGAAGCCGAGCCCGCCGGTGACGTAGTACGACCAGTCCTCGGTCGAGCCGGTGACGTCGTAGAGCTCGAAGGCGCGCTGGCTCGCGTAGCCGTTCTTCGCCGCCATCGCCTCGCCGAGCGCGCGCAGCAGCGCCTCGTCGGGCGGCGCGCCGGCCGCCGCCAGTCCGGGCGGGCGCAGGATGAGGTTGCCGAACGTGTGATTGGTGATGAGCGTCGTGACCTGCCGCGTGGAGACCAGCTCACGCACGTTTTGAACCTCCGGCTCCGAGAACGGGCCGGCGCCGCGGTAGGTGTCGTCCTCGGCGTGCAGTCCCGCCCCCGGGCCGCCCCAGAACCCGCCGTAGTTGCGGTTGGGGTCGACGCCGCGGCGGCGGTTGACGAGCGACTCGCACTCGCCGGGCACGGGCGCCCGGCCGTCGACGACGCGGCAGTTGCGCCGCTTGTAGGCGAAGCCGGTGCCGGGAGCCGGGCTGATGCCCTGCTCGCCGAGCAGCGCCGCGAGGTAGACCGGGTCGCTGACCGGCAGCCGGCCGCCGAGCTGCGCCGGCAGGTCGACGTCCGCGACGGCGGTGCCGATGTCGACCGGCCACTCGCGGCTGAGGTTGAAGCCGTCGGGGTTGACGACGGGGACGACGATCGTGCGGGTGGCGTTGACGAGGCGGGTGATGGCGGGGTCGCGGCCGTAGCCGCGGGCGAGGTCGTGGGCCCACTCCATCGGATGCTCGCCCGCCGGCCACTCGCGGGCGTGGTGGAGGCCGAGCTGCAGGAAGACCGGCTGCCCGGCGTCGACGTTGACGTCGCGCGCGATCTCGACGCCGAGGATCGGCCGGCCGAGCAGGCTGCGGTGCGGCAGCGTGATGAGCTTCACGAGCCCGGGATGCTGCGCCGCGAGCGCCTTGAGCTCGTGCTCGTAGTCGGCGAGGTGGCGGTAGGCGGTCCGTCCGGAGGGCAGCGCGGCGGTCGGCGCCGCCGAGCGCGTGTAGCGCCCCGAGCGAGCGGCGCCGCGCAGCTCGGCGCGGAGGTTGTCGGCCGCGCGTGCGCGCAGGTCGGCGATGCGCACGGTCCAGGTCAGGCCCGCGCGGGCGAGCGCGCGCGCGTCCGCCGCGTCGTGCAGGACGACGTCGACGCCGCGTGCGTCGGCGCGCTCGGCGGGGTCGAGGC
>DASZOA010000113.1:0-3868 GCA_035551055.1 Solirubrobacteraceae bacterium | reverse complement strand
CGAAGTCGCGCAGCCTGCCGTCGGTGAGGACCCCCGCGAGCCCGTGGTGGTGGAGCCGCGCGAGCTTCGTCCCGCCGCCCATCGAGGCGTCGGTGTAGCCGTTGCTCGCCAGCACCAGGACCTTGCCGGCGGGCGAGGCGCCGACCGCCTCGTAGAAGAGCTCCGCGAGGTTGTAGCGCTCGGGGTCGAGCCCAGCCGAGCAACTCGGGAAGTACGAGATCGTCACGGCGGGGCCGAACAGAACCCGGCCGGGCGTCGGTGTCACCAGATCGAGGATGTGGCAACGGTGCCGGTGCAGACGGCCGACCGCGTCGACGATGTCGGCGCACCGGAGGGTCCGGGCCGCCTCACGCAGCGCGGCGGGATCACTGCGCGAGGTCACGGTGGGCAGAGGTCGAACACTGTTCACCTAGCGCAGCGACCTGAACGCCCCGCGCAGCTCCTCCGCGAACAGCAGCGGCTGCTCCCAGGCGGCGAAGTGTCCGCCCTTGTCGACCTCGTTGAAGTAGATGAGGTTGGGATAGGCCTTCTCGGTCCAGCTGCGCGGAGCCTCGTACTGCTCGCCGGGGAAGACGCTCACAGCGACCGGGATCGAGACGCCCTTGACGTTGAAGAAGCCTCCCTTGTACTCCCAGTACAGCCGGGACGCCGAGACCCCCGTGGTCGTCAGCCAGTAGAGCGTGATGTTGTCGAGGATCTCGTCGCGCGTCAGCTCGCCCGTGTCGCTCGTGGTCCGGTTCAGCGCCGAGGCGACAGCGGCGGCCGGCTGGCCGTCGGCGTCGTTGTGGTCGAGAAGCCAGGCGGCCAGGCCGACGGGTGAATCGGCGATGCCGTAGAGCGTCTGCGGCCGCGCCGCCATGTAGAGGGCGTACTGGACCTGCTTGAACGTTCTCTCGAGCTGCTCGTATGCACGCCGTTCCTCGGCCGACAGGCCCGACGGCGGCGGGTCGCCGGCCTGGAGGGCGCTGTCGACGTCAGCTGGGACCGTGGCGGGCATGTTGGTGTGGATGGCGAGCAGGCCCGCGGGCGCCTGCAGGCCCATCTGGTCGACGACGAACGCGCCCCAGTCGCCGCCCTGCGCGACATAGCGGGTGTAGCCGAGGCGCTGCATCAGCTCCGCCCAGGCGCGGCCCATGCGCTCGGGCCCCCAGCCGGTCTGCGTCGGCTTGCCCGAGAAGCCGTAGCCCGGCATCGAGGGGATCACCACGTCGAAGGCGTCCGCTGCACTCGCCCCGTGTGCGGTGGGGTTGACGAGCGGATCGACGATCTTGAGCTGCTCGATGATCGAGCCCGGCCATCCATGCGAGACGATGAGCGGCAGGGCGTCCTCGTGCTCCGAGCGGACGTGGATGAAGTGGATGTCCAGGCCGTCGATCTCGGTGACGAACTGCGGCAGCGCGTTCAGCCTCTCCTCGCACGGGCGCCAGTCGTAGTCGGTCTGCCAGTAGCGCGCGAGGTTCTGGATCGTCGCGAGCGTGACGCCCTGGGAGTCGTCTGCCACGGTCTCCTTCTCGGGCCAACGGGTGGCCGCGATACGCGCACGCAGGTCCTCGAGGTCCGCCTCCGGAAACTCGATCTTGAACGGCCGGATCGCGGTGGCGTCCGCCGACGTTTCGGTCGTGACGGCCATGTGGGTCCTCCTCGGTTTTGATGACGGCGCGACGAGCGTGACCGGGCTCGTCTGCCCGTCGCGCCCGTCGAAGGCCCTGGACGCTCTGTGGCTGCTCGCTGCTGAGGAGAGCTGGACCAGGGGCCTCCACGGGCGCGACGGGCAGCCGAGACGAGCAGGCTCGGCGACATCACCGACCAACGAGGGGTCTCGATGAACTCATCCGCCGCCCCGGAAGGCCCCGGCTCCGTCTACGGCGCACCCAACCTCCCCGCAGGCTTCACCGACACGTTCGCGAGCCGGTTCATCGACATCGGCGAGCTGCGCCTGCACGCGGTGATCGGCGGCGAGGGGCCGCCGCTGCTGCTCGTGCACGGCTGGCCCGAGAACTGGTACGCCTGGCGCCTGCTGATGCCGGCTCTCGCGCGCGATTTCGAGGTCGTGGCGGTCGACCAGCGCGGCATGGGGCTGTCCGACAAGCCTGCCGGCGGCTACGACACCGGCACCCTCGCCCATGACCTCGTGGCGCTCATGAACGCGCTGGGCCACGAGTGGTTCGCCGTCGTCGGCCACGACACGGGATTCGCGATCGCCTACGCGTTGGCCGCCGATCATCCGCACCGGATCGCCCGCGTGGCGCTCGCCGAGATCCCCGGATCGCCGGGAACGGCTCCCTCCCCGCCGCTGTTCCTCCGCGGGCCGCTCAACGACCGGCTCTGGCACCTCACCTTCAACCGAATCGAAACGCTGAACGAGCAGCTCGTCACCGGACGGGAGGACGCCTTCTACCGCTGGGAGTTCGACGCGGCCGCCAAGCGCCTCCCCGACGACGTGATCGACTACTACGTCCGCATGCTCTCCAACCCCGACTCGCTGCGCGGGAGCTTCGGGTGGTACCGAGCGCTCGAGACGACGATCGCGCAGGACGAGCAGCGCAAGACCCGGCGGCGGCTGACCATGCCCGTCCTGGCGATCGGCGGCGAGGCGAGCTTCGGCGAGCACGTCGGGGACGCGCTGCAGCTCGTCGCGGACGACGTGCAGAGCGTGGTCATTCCAGGCGTCGGCCACTTCGTCGCGGAGGAGGCTCCCGGCGAGGTGCTGGCGGCGCTGACGGGGTTCCTGGCGCCGTACGCCGCCGAGCCGCTGAACGCCACTTGACTGAAGGGATAGAGATGGCCGGCATCGTCATGAAGAACGTCACGAAGCGCTACCCGGACGGCCATGAGGCCGTCCGGAACATGTCCCTCGAGATCGACGACGGCGAGTTCGTGATCCTCGTCGGGCCATCTGGCTCCGGAAAGTCGACGGCGCTGCGGATGATCGCCGGTCTCGAGGACATCTCCGAGGGCGAGCTCAGGATCGGCGACAAGGTCGTCAACAACCTCGCCCCGCGCGACCGCGACATCGCGATGGTCTTCCAGAGCTACGCGCTCTACCCGCACATGACCGTGCGGGACAACATGGGCTTCGCGCTCAAGCTGGCGCGCGTCGACAAGGTTGAGATCGACCGCAAGGTGGAGGAGGCCGCCAAGGTGCTCGACCTCACCCCGCACCTCGACCGCCGGCCGGCCAACCTCTCGGGCGGCCAGCGCCAGCGGGTGGCGATGGGGCGCGCGATCGTGCGCGACCCGGCGGTCTTCCTGATGGACGAGCCGCTCTCGAACCTCGACGCCAAGCTGCGCGTCCAGACGCGGACGGAGCTGGCCCGGCTGCAGCAGCGCCTCGGCACGACCACCGTCTACGTGACGCACGACCAGACCGAGGCGCTGACGCTCGGCGACCGCGTCGCCGTCATGCGCACCGGGGTGCTGCAGCAGGTCGATACGCCGATGGAGCTCTACACCAACCCCAGGAACCTCTTCGTGGCCGGGTTCATCGGCTCGCCCGCGATGAACTTCATGCCGGCGACCGTCGAGGACGGCACGCTACAGCTGCCGATGGCCGCGGTCCGCCTGCCCCAGGACGTGCTCGACCGCGTCGGCCGGATCGACGGCAAGCCGCTCATCGCGGGCGTCCGCCCGGAGGACTTCGAGGACGCCGCGCTCGTCGGCGACGAGGAAGGCCACGGCGTGAAGTTCCGTGCGACGATCGATGTCGTCGAGTGGCTAGGAGCCGAGTTCCACGCCCACTTCTCCGTCGGGTCGGAGGCATCGATCCAGTCAGCCGAGCTGCGCGAGCTCGCCGAGGACTCGGGCGACGGCGCAGAGCGCGGCGGCATCCAGGAGGGGCTGGTCGTGGCACGCCTCGGGGCCGGCAGCG
>DASZOA010000112.1:0-2850 GCA_035551055.1 Solirubrobacteraceae bacterium | reverse complement strand
ACGCCGCCGCCGGCCACGTAGCGCGAGCCGAGCACGAGATCGGCCTCCTGCGCGGCGGCCAGCAGCCGCGCCAGGTCGGCGGGGTCGTGCGAGAAGTCGGCGTCCATCTCGATGACGAACTCGGCGCCGCCGGCCAGCGCGCGGCGAAAGCCCGCGATGTACGCGGGGCCGAGCCCCTCGCGCGCCGTCCGGTGCAGGACCTCGACGTCGTCGTGCTCGAGGGCGAGGCGGTCGGCGATCGCGCCCGTCCCGTCCGGCGATCCGTCGTCGACGACGAGGACGCGGTGACCGCCCGGCGCGGCCTCGGCGAGCACCGCGCGGGCGGCGGCGACGATCGCGGCGACGTTCTCGGCCTCGTCGTACGTGGGCAGGATGAGCCAGACGGCGGCGGGCATGGCCGCGACTACCCTACGGGCCCGATGGCGACCGACCCCTCGAACCTCGAGATCGCGGCGGCGTTCGACGAGCTCGCGGACCTCTACGAGCTCGACGGTGCCATCGTCCATCGCGTGCTCGCTTACCGCGCGGCGGCGAAGGCCGCCCGCGAGGCGACGGTCTCGGTCGCGGCGCTCACGCGCCAGGGAGCCGTCACCTCGCTGCCGGGGATCGGCAAGACGCTGGAGGAGAAGCTCGTCGCGCTGCTGGAGACCGGCGACATCCCGTCGGCCGTGAAGCTGCGCGCGAAGTATCCGCCCGGCCTGCTGGAGATGACGCGCCTGCCGGGCCTGGGACCCAAGCGCGCGCGGCGCCTGTTCGACGAGCTCGGGATCGAGTCGCTGGAGATGCTGCGCGCGGCCGCCGAGGGCGAGAAGCTGCGCGGCGTCAAGGGCTTCGGACCGAAGTTCGAGGCCTCCGTGCTGTCCGCGCTGCAGGCCGGCATCGGCGAGCGGCCCGCGCAGCGCGTGCTCCTGCACCGCGCGCTGCACCTCGGCGAGCAGATCGTCGCCGCGCTCCGCGCGCACCCGGCCGCCCGGCGCGTCGAGCTGGCGGGCTCGGCGCGCCGCCAGGCCGACTCCGTCAAGGACCTCGACATCATCGCGACGGCGAGCGATCCGGGCGCGCTGGCGCGCGCGCTGGGCGAGCTCGAGGTCATCGAGTCCGCGTCGGCGCCCAACGAGCACGCCGCGCGCGGGCGCGCGCACACCGGGCTTGCGGTCGACCTGCGCGTCGTCGAGCCCGAGAGCTTCGGCAACCTGCTGCAGCACTTCACCGGCTCGCAGGCGCACAACGTCGCGCTGCGCGAGGCGGCGGTGCGGCGCGGCCTGCACGTCAGCGAGTACGGCATCCTCGACGACGCGTCCGGCGAGACGCTGCGCTGCGCGAGCGAGGAGGCCGTCTACGAGCGGCTCGGGCTGGCCTTCCCCGAGCCCGAGCTGCGCGAGGACCGCGGCGAGCTGTCGCCGGGCTTCGTCCCGCCGCGGCTGGTCACCGTCGAGGACCTGCGCGGCGACCTGCACATGCACACCGTCGCCTCCGACGGGCGCAACACGATCGAGCAGATGGCGCGCGCCGCGCTCGAGCGCGGCTACGAGTACGTCGCGATCACCGATCACTCGGCGACGCACGGCTTCGGCAACCATGTCCCGCCGGACGAGCTCGAGCGCCAGATCGAGCGCGTCGCCGAGGTCAACGCGCGGATCGACGGCATCGCCGTGCTCGCCGGGACCGAGGCGAACATCCTGCCCGACGGTTCGCCCGACTACGACGACGAGCTGCTGTCGCGGCTGGACTGGGTGATCGCCTCGGTGCACACGTCCTTCGGCATGTCCAGCGGCGAGATGACCAGGCGCGTCGTCGCGGCGATCGAGCATCCGTGGATCGACGCGATCGGGCATCCGACGGGACGCAAGATCCAGTCGCGCCGGCCCTACGCGATCGACGTCGACGAGGTGATCGCCGCGGCGGCGCGCACCGGCACGATGCTCGAGATCAACTCCGCGCCCGACCGGCGCGACCTCGACGACGTCAACGCGCGCGCCGCCGCCGAGAACGGCGTGCTCGTGCTGGTGAACTCCGACGCGCACGGCGCCGACACGCTGCATCACGTGCGCTGGGGCGTGGCCACCGCGCGCCGCGCCTGGCTCGAGCCCGAGCACGTGGCCAACACCCGGCCGTGGGCGCAGTTCGCCGCGCTGCGCAAGCGCGCGCGGTAGGCGGACGACGCCGCCGGGCACGAGCGGCGCCGACGGTGGCGAGCCGAGCGCCCGTCAGCGCAGCAGCCGCGGCAGCAGCTCGTCGCGGACGACCGCGTCGACCGCTTCGCGACGGAACGGGGCGATCGCGGCGGCCGCCCGCGCGGCGTACTCGGGCGCCGGCGCGTCGAGCGCGATGCGCAGCGCCGTGGCGAGCGCGCCGCCGCGGTCGTCGCGGTCGACGACGAGCCGCGGGTCGAGCGCGCGGGCGAGCGGCAGCGCGGCGTACGGGCCTGGAGCCGCGGTCGTGACGAGCATGCAGCCGTCCGCGAGCGCCTCGAGCTGGGCGACGCCGTAGTCCTCGCGCCGCGGCGCCGCGACGAAGACCCGCGCGCGGCGCAACAGCGCGCGGTAGGTCTCGGGCGCCAGCCGGCCGGCGACGCGCACGCCGGGCGCGTCGAGCCGCAGGTCGGCGCCGGCGATGACGAGCTGCTCGCCGCCGACGCGCGCGCGGGCCCACGCCGCCAGCACGCGGTCCAGCCCCTTCTTGTGCGGGTTGGCGGCGTACGTCAGCGCCGCGATGTCGCGCGGCGCCGGCGTCGCCGGCGACGGGTCGACCGGGATCGGCACGACGAGCGCCTCGGCGTGCGGGCGCGGCGTCTCGGCGAGCGTGCCCGGATCGACGGCCACGAGCAGCGGCGCCTCGCCGAGCCGGCGG
>DASZOA010000111.1:0-6652 GCA_035551055.1 Solirubrobacteraceae bacterium | reverse complement strand
ACCGGGTCGCGCGCCATGAGCTCGGCCACGCGGATGCCTCCGAGCCGCTCGCGCGCCTGCTGCTGGAGCGCCTCGGCACGCGCGGTGACCGTCAGAAACCAGCCGATCAGCGCGAGCCACAGCCCGCCGAAGGCCGCCGCGGCGAAGAACAGCGCGACCCCGGCGCCGATCATGAGATAGCCGAAGCCGACCCCGATGCCCGACGCGAGCTGCGTCGCCCAGCCGCGGTCGCCGCGGGCTGCCCACAGGCCCGCGTGCAGCAGGCGCCCGCCGTCGAGCGGCAGCGCCGGCAGCAGGTTGAAGACGAGCACGAAGAAGTTGATGTACGCCAGCCACGAGACGACCCCGTCGACCGCCTCGGGCAGCGACGCCAGCGCGGTGACGGCGAGCAGGACGGCGGCGATCGCGACCGTGACGAGCGGGCCGGCGATCGCGATGCGAAACTCGGCCCCGGGCGTGCCGTACAGGCTCTTGAAGCTCGCCACGCCGCCGAACAGCCACAGCGTGATGCCCTCGATCTCGACCTCGTCGCGGCGGGCCTGCAGCGCGTGGCCGAGCTCGTGCAGCACGATCGAGCCGAAGAACAGGACCGCCGCAACGAGCCCCATCACCCAGTACGTGCCGTCGGACAGCCCCGGGTTCTGGTCGGGGAAGATGCCCTCGGCGAGCGTCCAGGCGACGAGCGCGAAGATGACGAACCACGTCCAGTTCGCGCCGATCTCGATGCCGGCGACGCGCCCGAGGCTGACGCTGCGATCCATGGCGGGAGCCGGATGCCCGCCGGGCGGCGCCGAGAAACCGCGGTCGTCGGGCGCTTGACGCCGGCCGCCGGCGTGCGGCGCCGCTCGGCGGCGCCGCGGTCAGCCGCGCACGCGCCCCCGGGCCGCGGCGAACAGCTCGGCCACCGCGGGATCCATGTAGTAGTCGGTCCCCCCGTCGGCGCGGCCCTCGGTCGCGAGCGGCAGCTCGCGGCCGAGCCGGCGCGCGTAGCGCCCGGGCCAGGCGAGGATGCCCGCGACGCCGTGGGCTCCCTTCTCCAGGCCGAGCGCCGCCGCCAGCTCGTTGCCGGCCCGGCGCTCGCCGGGCGCGTCGATCAGCAGGTCGAACAGCGCGCGCGCGGGCGGGGCCAGCTTGCCGTACAGCCACGCCGCCTGGTCGGCATCGGCGGCCGACCAGGGGACCGGCTCGCCGAAGCCGCCGTGCCGGCGCCCACGGCGGCCGCCGCAGGGCCGCGCGCCGGGCTCCGATGCCAGGAAGCTCGCGAACCAGACGTAGAACTCCGGCACGCGCTCCTCGGGCACGGCGACCGTGATCTGCTTGTCGGCCATCAGGCCGTCTGCGTCTCGGCGTCGGTCGCGGTCACCTCGCCCTCACGGCGGCGGTGATGGCCGCCGCAGCGGTGGCCCCGGCCGTGGCCGCGGCGCCGCGGGAAGCCGGCGAGGAAGCGGCCGTAGAACGCGTAGAACTCCGCGACGCGGTCCTCCGGGACCTGGATCGTGATCTGCTTGTCCTTCGATGCGGGCTCGGCGGTCATCTGGCCGGCCCTCCTTTCCTTGCTTGCATAGCGAACTGTATACAAGTAGATACTTAAGTACAAGAGGCAGGGCGCGACATGCGCTGCTCAGGCCGGGCGCGCGTTCACGACCCATCCGGCGCGTCCCGCCCGGGCGCGCGCGCGATGACCGCCATGCGGTCGTGGAAGTCGGGCGCCCACAGCCGGTCGGCCAGGCGCGCCGCCCGCGCGACGCGCACGAGCGCCCGCGCCAGCCGCGGCGAGTAGCCGCCGATCCGCTCGAGGTAGTAGCGGACGCTGAAGGCCTTCGGCGCGCTGGCCATCTCCAGGACCGTCCAGCCGCGGCGCTCGAGCAGCGTACGCAGCGACCGGCGCGTGAAGAACTGCACGTGCGTCGGGATCACCGACCACCAGCGCCGGCGCAGCGCGCGCGCGACGACGCTGCCGGCGTCGGGCAGCGCCAGCCAGACGATTCCGCCGGGCCGCAACAGCTCGGCCAACCGCTCGAGCGCCTCGCCGGGTCGCGGCAGGTGCTCGATGACGTCGCCCATCACGATCGCGTCGAAGTGGTCGAGCGGCAGCTCGGCGTCGAACAGGTCGCCGGTGCGCACGTCGAGTCCGAGGCGCTCGCGCGCGTAGGCCGACGCGAACGCCGACGGCTCGACGCCCGTCGCCCTCCAGCCGCGCTCGACGGCCTCCGAGAGCAGGAAGCCCATCCAGCAGCCGACGTCGAGCAGGGTGCGGTGGCGGGGGCCGCCGTTGTCGGGGATCGGCACCGGCGTGAGCCGTGCCTCGATGCGCTCCAGCGCCCGCCGCGCCGTCTCGCGCTGGCCGGCCTCCTCGGCGACGTAGTCCTCTGTCGCGGCGTCGGCGTACGCGCTCTCGAGCACCGCGTCGGCCGGCATCGGGTCGATCTGGCGGTGGCCGCACGCGGTGCAGCGGACGATGTCGGCGAGCGCGGTGCCGAACCGGTCGGTCGTCGGGATCAAGCCCTCGGGGCCGGGATCGCCGGCGACCTTCAGGTAGGGGACGAGGCCGGGCGCCCCGCAGGCTGCACAGCGTGTCACGCCGGGCAGCGTACGGCCACACTACGATCAGCGGCGTGGCCGAACGGCATCTGGGGCTGCTGAGCGTCGTCGCGCCGATGCTCGACGAGGAGGGAACGGCGCACGCCTTCTGCGATCGCGTGCGCCGCGCGCTCGACGGGCTGCCGTGGGAGCTCGTCGTCGTCGACGACGGCTCGCAGGACAGCACGCCGCAGATCCTCGCCGCCGCCGCGCGCGCGGACGAGCGTGTGAAGGTCATCTCGCTGTCGCGCAACTTCGGCCACCAGACCGCGATCACCGCGGGCCTCGACCACGCGGCGGGCGACGTCGTCGTGATGATCGACTCCGACCTGCAGGACCCGCCCGAGCTCATCCCGACGATGCTCGAGCACTGGCGCGCGGGCTCCGACGTCGTCTACGCGACGCGGATCGACCGCGAGGGAGAGTCGCGCTTCAAGCTCAAGACGGCCGACTGGTTCTACCGCATCATGGGCCGCGTCTCCGACGTCCCGCTGGCGGCGAACTCCGGCGACTTCCGGCTGCTGGACCGGCGCGCGCTCGACGCCCTGCTGGCGATGCGCGAGCGCAACCGCTACCTGCGCGGCATGACGTCGTGGGTCGGCTTCACGCAGACCGCGCTGCCCTACCACCGCGAGGCGCGCCATGCGGGCGAGACGAAGTACCCGGTCCGCAAGATGGTGCGCTTCGCGCTGGACGCGATCGCCTCGTTCTCGCACGCGCCGCTGCAGATCGCGACCGTCGCCGGCTTCGTCTGCGCGCTGGCCGCCTTCCTCGCGGTCCCGGTCGCGATCGTCTTTCGCATCTTCGGCGCGTTCGTGCCGGGCGTGACCACGACGGTCGTCGCGGTGCTGATGCTCGGCGGCATCCAGCTCATGGCGATCGGGATGATCGGCGAGTACGTCGGACGCATCTACGACGAGGTCAAGCGGCGCCCGTTGTACGTCGTGCGCGAGCGCACCAACGTGGACGCGCCCGACGATGAGCGCGAGCGCGCGGCGATCTAGTGGGCCTTCTTCGAACCCACTGACCCGTGGCCGCCCCTGCACCGACCCCCGGCGTCGGCCGGCAGCGGGCGCTGACGGCGCTCGGAGCGGCGATCTCGCTCGCGGCGCTGGCCGCGGTCGTCTTCTGGGCGGCGCATCAGGAGCCGCCGCAGCTGCCGGGCGAGCCCGCCCGGCTCGCCGAGCTGGGCGGCGCGATCGCGCTGTACCTCGCGGGCTGCGCGGTCCGCGCCGAGCGCTGGTACGAGCTGCTGCGCTACAACGGCGCCCACCCGCGGCGGCGGGATGCCTACGGGCTCGTCGCGGTCGCGTACTTCGGCAACAACGTCCTGCCCGCACGGGCCGGCGACGCGCTGCGCGTCATGCTCATCGGGCCGCGCGCGGCGGCCGACACGCGCACGGCGATCGGCACGGTCGTCGCCGAGCGCGTGCTCGACGTCGTCGTGCTCGTCGTGCTCTTCGTCGTGCTGGCCTACGGCGTGCTCGGGGGCATCGACGCGCCGCCGGCCGGCCGGCTGATCGCCGCGGCGCTGCTCGTGGCGGCGCTCCTGGCGGCGTGCACGGCCGCGGCGTGGGTCCTGCACCGGCGCAACCACCTGCGCCGCGTGCTCGCCTTCGTGGCGCCGATGGCCGACGCGACCCGGCGGCTGCGCTCCAACCACGGCGTCCAGCTGCTCGGCGTCACGCTGGCGATCTGGGCGCTGGAGTGGATGGGGTGGTGGCTGGCGGCGCGCGCGGCCGGGCTGGAGCTCGCGCTGCTCGAGGTCGGCTACCTCATCGGCCTCGCGTCGGTCTTCGCGATGGTCCCGAGCGGTCCCGGCTACGTCGGGACGTTCGACGCCGCGGTCGTCCTCGGCGTGCGCACGCTCGGTCACAGCGGGGCGCAGGCGCTCTCCTACGTGCTGCTGCTGCGCTTCGTCGTGACGGTGCCGATCACGCTCATCGGGCTCGTCGTGCTCGTCGCGGGCTACGGGGGGATCGGGCGGATGCGCGCCCTGGTGCGGGCGTGACGGCGCGCCGTCGCGCGGCGATCGCCGGCGCGAGCGCGAGCGGCCGGGGCTGCGGATGAGGGTGGCGGTCCTCGGCGCCGGCGTCGCCGGGCTGGTCTGCGCCTATCGGCTCTCCCAGGCGGGCCACGTCTGCGACGTCTACGAGCGCTGGCCCGGCCTCGGCGGCCAGGCCGCGACGCTCGACGTCGGCGGCGGCGACCTGCTGGAGCGCTACTACCACCACCTC
Organism: Solirubrobacteraceae bacterium; assembly: GCA_035551055.1. Classification (GTDB taxonomy): domain Bacteria; phylum Actinomycetota; class Thermoleophilia; order Solirubrobacterales; family Solirubrobacteraceae; genus CADCVQ01. Next base: position 1,835 of record DASZOA010000111.1, on the reverse strand, counting down.
TTCACCAGCGACCGCCACATCGTCGCGCTCTACGAGGAGCTCGGCATGGGCGACGAGCTGGAGTGGCACCCATCGTCGATGGCGTTCTTCGTCGACGGGCGCCAGTGGCCGTTCGACACGCCGCTGGACCTGCTGCGCTTCGGCCCGCTGTCGCCGCCGGCGCGCGTGCGGATGGGGCTCACCGTGCTCGCGCTGCAGAAGCGCGCGCGGCGCGTCGAGCCGTTCGAGTCGATCACCGCGCGCGAGTGGATCGAGCGACGCATGGGCGGCGCCGCGTGGCGCAAGGTCTGGGGCCCGCTGCTGCGCGGCAAGTTCGGCGAGCGCGCCGAGGACATCTCGATGGCGTGGCTGTGGAGCAAGCTCACGCTGCGCCGCCAGCTCGAGGGCGACGAGGCGCGCCACGAGCAGCTCGGCTACCCGTCGCACTCCTGGCAGCGGCTGTTCGACGCGCTGCGCGACGCGATCGTCGGCGCCGGCGGGCGCGTGCTCATCGACCGCCCGGCGGCGGCGCTGCGCCGCGGCGCCGGCCGCACGCTGCTCGTCCACGCCGGCGCCGGCGGATCGTTCCGCCGCGGTCACGACCCGCGGCGGTACGACCGCGCGGGCGGCGGCGTGGAGCGCTACGACGGCGTCGTCGCGACCGTCCCGAGCGACGTCTTCTGTGCGCTGCTCGACGACGACCTGGCGCGCGCGATCGGCTCCGGCTACCTCGAGCGCCTGCACGCCACCGAGTACCACACGGCGCTGTGCCTGCTGCTCGAGCTCGACCGCCGGTTCACGCCGTTCTACTGGACGAACATCGCCGATCCCGAGCTGCCGTTCGTCGGCCTCGTCGAGCACACGAACTTCATCTCGCCCGAGCGCTACGGCGGCCGGCGCTTCCTGTACGTGGCCAACTACCTCGCGCCGGGCGATCCGCTGCTGGAGCTCGGTCCGGACGAGCTGGTGGCCGCCTATCGGCCCGGGCTCACAGCGGTGCGCCCGGACTTCTCGCCCGCGTGGATCCGCGCGCGGTGGTTGCATCGCGAGCCCGCGGCCCAGCCGATCGTGACGGTCGGCTACCACCGGCGGATCCCACCGCTTCGCACCGGCGTGCGCGGGCTCGTGCTCGCGAACACCACGCAGATCTATCCCGAGGACCGCGGCACGAACTACAGCGTGCGCCTCGGCGGCGACGCGGCGCGCGCGCTGCTCGAGGACGTGTCCGTGGCCAACGCCTGAGGTCGCCGTTCGGCGCCTGACGCGCCAAGCTCGAAAAGTTCGCCAACCGTGCCGCTGCTCTGGCACACTTCTACTCAACGGGGGTCAACCACAAGCAAGGACGTTCTCCTATGGATGCCTTTGCAGTACCGCTCGCCGTGTTCGCCGTGTGCCTCGTCTGGCTGCTGGTGGAGATGCTCCGCGGCTTCGAGGACCCGTACCCGCTGCGAGCGGGGACGACCTGGGCGGTGACGTGCCCACTCGCCGGGCTGCTGTTCGGCGTCGGCCTCGCGCCGCTCGCGCTCATCGTCGGGACCGTCAGCGTGCTCGCGCTCGGATCGCTCGCGTACTGGTTCTTGGGCACCGAGTCCGACGACGCCGACGACGACGCGCAGGAGCCCGTCGCACCCGATCCGCAGCCGAGCGACGACGACGCCATCGAGCTGCCGGCCTGGGCTCGTCGGCCCGAGCCCGAGTCCGAGCCCGGGATCGACTGGGACGCGTTCGATCGCGCCCGCACCGACTGGGAGAAGGAGCTCCCGACCCCGGCGACGGAGCCGGAGCGCGAGCCGCTACCCAGCGGCGTCTGAGTACACCCGCCACGTCGCCCGCGCCGCGTCCGCCCACGTCCAGGG
>DASZOA010000110.1:0-5643 GCA_035551055.1 Solirubrobacteraceae bacterium | reverse complement strand
CGCGCCGCGGCGACGACCTGCGCGTCCGGATTGAGCGCGACCGCGCGCGCTCGCACCCCCTCGACGGCGTCGCTGTCGGCGAGGTCGATCTTGCTGAGCACGACGTGCGTCGCGAGCTGCAGCTGCTGGCGCGCTTCGGGGCTGGCGACCCGATCGAGCTGGTCGAGCGCGTGGACGGCGTCGACGACGGTGACCATCGTGTCGAGGCGCAGGACGTGCGTGATGCTGGCGAGCGCGTCGACGACCGGCCCCGGGTCGGCGAGTCCGCTCGTCTCGACGATGATGCGGTCCAGCTCGCCGGCGGCGCGGTGCAGGCGCGTGATCGCGTCGAGCAGCTCGCCCTGGCTCGTGCAGCACACGCACCCGTCGGCGATCTCGACCACGTCATCGGTCGCATCGCCCAGGAGCTCGCCGTCGAGTCCGACCTCGCCCGCCTCGTTGACGACGACGCCGATCCGCTCGCGACCCGCTCGCGCCATCACGAGGCGGTTGATGAGCGACGTCTTGCCGGCGCCGAGGAAGCCGGTCACGACGGTGATCGGGATGGGGCCCCGCGGGGCGAGCTGCTCGGTCACGGCGAGTGAGGTCCTTTCTCTTGCGATCGACGCGCCGGGGCCGACGAAACCGGATCGGACCGCGTGGCCACCCGCGATCGGCGGGCGAACGCGGACGGCGCCGTCGCTATGTGCTTGGATCATAGTGCCGAGATGCAGAAGGATCTCCGAACGGCCTGGCTTCTGCTCCTGATCCAGGAGGGCTCGAGCTACGGCTACGAGCTGCGGCGCGAGCTGGGGATCCGCGCGATGGATCTCGATCCGGCGGTGATGTACCGCGGTCTGCGCGAGATGGAGCGAGGCGGCCTGATCTCCTCGCGCTGGATGGCTTCCGAGGCGGGGCCGAAGCGGCGCGTGTACGACATCACCGACGCCGGGCGGCGCGAGCTGGCTCGGATCGCGGCCGAGGTGAGGGCAGCGCGCGACCTCCAGAGCGCGCTCCTCGACGCGCTCGACGATCTCGGGGCAGGAGGACGCGCGCGCGACGCCCCTTGACCCGCATCTCGGCGGCCTGATCGAATGACGGCGTGAGCCCGGCGGGATGGCGACTGGCGGCAGCGCTCGTCGCGGCGGCCTCCGGCCTGTCGGCGTGCGGCGGAGAGGACGCCGTCGTGCCGGAGCAGGCTCCGACGCCGCAGCAGCGCGCGGCCGCGCCCCCGGCCGGCGGCACCGTGCCGCGCGATCCGCTGCGCGACCTCCCGGCGAGCGCCAGGCGCATGACGATCACCGTCGACGACACCGGTTCGGACCGGTTTCGCTACCGGGCACCGCGAGCTGTTCGCGGAGGCCTCGTCGAGATCCGCCTGCGCAACCGGGCAGACGTGCCGCACAAGGCCCAGCTGTGGCGGATCGACGGCGACCATACGGTTGCCGAGGCGCTGCGCATCCGCCATCCCCTGCCCGACTGGCTGCGCACGGCCGGCGGGGTCGGCCTCACGCAGCCCGGCGCGACGAGCAGGACGCTGCAGTCGCTGCGCGCCGGCCGGTACTACGTCGCCGGAACGCTGGGCGAGCCGGGATCCGTGGCGGCGTTTACGGTGGCGGCACCGCGGCGCGCTGCCGACGTACCGCGAGCGCCCGCCCGCGTCGAGGCGATCGACTTCTCGTTTCGCGTCTCGGGGCTGAAGGCCGGGCGCAACAGCGTCGACTTCGACAACACCGGAGCCGAGCCGCACCACGCCTTCTTCGCGCCCATGCGGGCAGGCACTGATCTCGCCGACGTACGCAGGTTCTTCGGCGAGCGATCGTCGTCCGGACCGCCTCCCGTCGACAGCGAGGGGACGCGTGAGACCGTCGTGCTCGAGGGCGGCGCGCGCCAAGTCACGCGGCTCGACCTCGCGGCCGGCAGGTACGCGGTGATCTGCTTCGTGCGCAACCGCCGCGGCGGTCCGCGTCACATCGACTACGGGATGATCAACGAGGTGACGCTGCGGTAGCGACGGTCAGGCCGCCACCGCCATGGTGGCGATCCGGTCGGCGAGCTCGACCAGCGCCCTGATGCCGGGCGCGTCGGGGTCGACGTCGATCGCCGCCCGCCCCTCGCGGTCGGCCAATGCGATCACCGGATCGTCGGGCACGACGATCGTCTCGCAGTCTCCGACCGCCTCGCGGATCACCGCCAGATCCTCGTCGTCGCGCACGCGGTTTGCGACGACGATCACGCGCCCCCCGCGGTCGTCGGTCATCTCGACCGCGCGGCGGGCGATGTTCAGTGACTTCGCCGTCGGCTGGGCGACGACGAGCACGACGTCGGCGTGGCCCTCCTGCAGGCGCATCACCGTGCCGATCCCTGCCTCGAGGTCTCCGACGATGATCTTGCCGTCGGACTCGAGCTCGGCGAGCAGCCCCTCGGGCGAGACGCCGCAGCACATGCAGCCGGGATTGGCGCGCTCGATGCGCGAGGCGACCACGAGGCGCACGCCGTCGGGCGCGTCGCGGCCGAAGCGCTCGACGAACCCGTCCGTCGTCTGCTCATGCTCGGTCTCGCCGGTCTCCAATCCCTGACGGACCGCTACGAGGAGATCGGTCTCCTCGGGGCCGACGCCCAGCGAGACGCCGAGCATCGGATTCGTATCGGCGTCGAGCGCGAGCACGTCGTGTCCCGCGCGCGCGAGCGCGCGCGAGATCGTGCCCGAGACGGTGGTCTTGCCGACGCCTCCCTTTCCTGCCACCACGATCTTCATAGACGCTCCATGGTACTTGCATCTAGCACGTCGGCCAAACGCTCGACCGCGCGAACCGCGGCCGCGTCCGGAGCGTGGTCCAGCAGCGCGACGCCCGCCCGCTCCGCCGCATGCACGTCGTCGTCAGCGGGCACCGTCCCGAGCAGCGGCACGCCGAGGAACTGCTCCGCGCGCTCGACGTCGGCATCCGGCGTGACCTTGTTGACGACGAGCGAGAACTCGACGTCGTCGCGATGCTCGCGCGCGATCCGCACGATGCGCCGCGCGGTGAGCATCGACTGCCACGTCGGCTCGACGACGAGCAGGAAGCGCCGCGCGTACGGCGCCCAGTCGTACGCGGTCTGACGAGGTCCGGCCGGCAGGTCGCCGAGGATGGCCCAATCCTTCAGCGAGCGCACCTCCTCGAGGCGATGGACGATCTGGTAGAAGGCGTTGTGCGAGGCCCTGTTAGGGCCGAGGCCGCGCCTGTCGGTCTTGCCGAGCTGCAGCAGGCGCACGCCGTCGGGCGCCTCGATCGAGAAGCGCTGCACGGCGCGCGCAGGGCCGATGCCCCTGGCGAGCTGCCAGCGACCGTTCTCGTCGCGCTCGGCGGCGGCGTTGAGCGGCGCATCGTCGGACAGCGGCGCGCCGAGGCTGATCGAGAGCCCGGGCAGCGTGTCGGAGTCCAGGGCCAGCACGCGGTGGCCGCGGCGGGCCAGCAGGCGCGCGAGCGTGGCCGCGACGACGGACTTGCCGGCGCCCCCCTTGCCCACGACGGCGAGGCGGATCCCGCCGGGTGCAGCCGTGGTCATCGACGCGGCGGCCGCGTCAGTCGCTGCGAGACCGCGCACGGCTCCCGCGGTCGAGGGCGACGAACTCCGAATAGCGGCTGAGGAAGACGCTCAGCACCTCGTCGGTCGCCATCAGCGCCTCCGCCGCGACATGCAGCTCCTCCATGCCAAGCCGCGTGAGCTCGTACATCCGGCGGTCCGGCCCGGTCGTCGACTTCTCCCAGATCGAGCGGACCAGGCCGTCGGTCTCGAGCGCGCGCAGCGCCCGATACAGCCGCCCGGGATCGTCGCGGCTGAACCCGAGCGGGCGCAGCCGCTCGAGCAGGTCGTATCCGTGCGCAGGATGCTCGCGCAGCAGCAGGAGCAGGCACGGCCGCAGGAAGTTCTTCGGCAGGACCTGTGCGGATGTCAGATCAGTGGGAATGAGCGGTACCGACGCGTTCGTGGAGACAGTCGGCGGCAGCCTCCGGCGAATCATGACACCAGCAGTCGGCGTCGCACTCGCCGTGGGTGGGACGCGTCAGGTCGGCCATCTCGTCGGCGAACGTCCGCTTGCCGCTCTCCATGCCGTCGGCGCTCAGCACGTAGTGCTCAGCGCTGCGCTGCAGCAGCCCGTCCTCGACGAACCGCTCGAGGTAGGCGGTCAGCACGGTGTCGGGTACCGCCAGGAAGCGGCTCAGCTCGGCCGCCGTCGGCTCGGTCGAGATGCCCTCGCTGTGCATCCAGTACATCGCCTGGAGCACCTCGTCGCGGACGCGGAGGACCTCAAGCTCGTTCATGTGCGTTCACCCCCCAGGCTGCCGCGAGCCGGGCGATCGGCGCGATCGCCGGCGAATCGGGGTTGTAGTCCAGCGGCGCCACGCCGTCGCGCTCCGCCAGCGCGAAGGTCTCGTCGAACGGCACGACCGCCGCGATCTCGAGGTCGTGGTTGGCGGCGAAGCTCTGGACGGCCTCCAGCTCGCGCTCGTCGCGCACCTTGTTGGCGATCAGCGCGACGCGGTCGAGGCCGAGGTCGTTGGCGAGCGCCGCCATTCGCCGGCCCGTCTCGAGCGACTTGAAGTACGGCTCGACGACCACGAGCATGACCTCGGCATACGCTGCGGTGCCCCGCGACAGGTGCTCGGGGGAAGCCTCGGTGTCGAGGATGCACACGTCGCGATCCTCGTCGGAGGCGGCCTCGATGATCCGCCGGACCGTCGCGTGCATGCTGCACAGGCAGCCGGTGTCGGCATGCTGAGGATGCGCCATGACGAGCAGCTCGACGCCATCCGGCCCCGTGACCGAATGCGACGCCTTGATGTCCTCGAGCGACTGGGTGAGAACGGGACCGGCCTCGGTGCGGCGCAGGAGGTTCGACGGCAGCACCGGCATTTGGCTCATCCGGTCGGCCGGAATGCCGAGCGTGAGCGCGAGATTGGGGTTCGAGTCACCGTCGATCGCCAGGACGTTGTGGCCGTCGCGGGCGAGCAGCCGCGCCATCGTCCCCGAGATCGACGTCTTCCCCGAGCCCCCCTTACCTGCGATAGCGAGCTTCATGGCTTCAACTGTAGCCCACTCGCTGAGTGGCCGCTACACATAGGCCCGGAGCCGCTGCCGCGTTCGCCCGACCCGCGCCCGTCGCCGCGACGGTCTGGCGCGCGGGCGCTCTGTGACCGCGACACTTACTGTGTGTGGATCGCACCCATATGCTCCCTGCACCTAGAGCGGAGGAGGAGAGCGCTAGATGGCCTACGAGATCGGTGCGTTTGGGGTGCCCGAGGGCGCCATGACCGGCCGGAACGGCAGCCCCGTTCACGTCTTCTGGCTTGCCGGCATGAGCTGCGATGGATGCTCGGTGGCGACGCTGGGCGCGGGCACGCCGGGCATCGAGGAGCTCTCGCTCGGCTTCGTCCCGCGCATCCCGCCGGTGGTGCTGCACCACCCGATGCTCGACGAGGACGCCGGCGCGGGCTTCATGCAGGCCTATCGCCACGCGGCCGACGGGACGCTCGACGCGCCCTACATCGTCGTCGTCGAGGGCTCGATCCCCGACGATCAGAGCTTGGATGGCCCCGGTCACTTCGCCGCCATGGGGCGTGGCTCGGACTGGCCGCAGTCCAAGGGCTCCGTCGCATCGGCCGAGCAGCCGGTGAAGGT
>DASZOA010000109.1:0-2071 GCA_035551055.1 Solirubrobacteraceae bacterium | reverse complement strand
GGAAGGTCATGGCGCGCGCCGCCGAGACGCTCACGCCGGTGGCGCTGGAGCTCGGCGGCAAGGACCCGATGATCGTCCTGTCCGACGCCGACCTCGAGCGCGCCGCGAACCTCGCCGTCTACTACTCGATGTTCAACGCCGGCCAGACGTGCATCTCGATCGAGCGCGTCTACGTCGAGGAGCCCGTCTACGACGCGTTCGTCGAGAAGGTCGTCGACAAGGTCGGCGTGCTGCGCCAGGGCCGGCCGACGGGCCCGGCGAGCGTCGAGCTCGGCGCGATGACGCTTCCCGACCAGCTGGAGATCGTCGAGGAGCACGTGCGCGACGCGCTGGCCAAGGGCGCGCGGGCCCTGACCGGCGGCAGGCGCCGGGACGGCGAGGGGCACTTCTACGAGCCGACGGTGCTCGTCGACGTCGACCACTCGATGAAGGCGATGACCGAGGAGACGTTCGGGCCGACGCTGCCGATCATGAAGGTCGCCGACGCCGAGCAGGCGCTCGCGCTCGCCAACGACTCGCCGTACGCGCTCGGCGCCGCCGGGTTCGGCGGCGACCGCAGGCGCGCCGAGCAGATCGCGCGACGCCTGCAGGCGGGTGCGGTGTGCGTCAACGACGCGCTGCTGAACTACGTGGCCGTCGAGCTGCCGATGGGCGGCTGGAAGGCATCGGGCCTGGGCACGCGTCACGGCGCGGCCGGGATCAGGAAGTTCACCCGGCAGCAGTCGCTGTTCATCAGCCGCCTGCACCTCAAGAAGGACATCTGGATGTACCCCTACAGCCCGACGGTGTCGAAGCTGCTGTTCGCGGGCGTTCGGCTCTTGTACCGCCGCGGGCGGCGCCGCTGACCCGCCCTCGACGGCGCGGCACCGGACAGCGGGATGCTCGGGTAGGGCCGGATGGCCGGGATCGCCTTCGGGCTGGCCTCGTCGCTGCTGTGGGGGCTGGCCGACTACCTCGGCGGGCTGAAGAGCCGCAGCTTCCCGGTCCCGGTCGTGCTGGCGGTGATGTACGTGTCGTCGCTGGCGGTGATGCTCAGCTTCGTCGCCGCGCGCGGCGAGGGCATGCCGGCCTCCGAGCACGTGCTCGCCGCGCTGGGGGCGGGGCTCGTCGGGATCGCCGGGCTGGCGGCGTTCTACCGCGCGCTCGCCATCGGGACGATGAGCATCGTCGCGCCGATTGCGGCGACCGGCGTCTCGCTGCCCGTGATCGTCGGCCTGATCGGGGGCGACGACCCCGGGCCGGTCCGGGCGACCGGCCTGGCGCTCGCGGTGGTCGGCATCGTCGTCGCCTCGCGCGAGGACGACGGCGGCGCCGCCGACGCGCGCCAGCAGCGGCTCAGCGTCCTGCTCGCGATCGTGGCCGGGATCGGCTTCGGGTCGTACTTCGTGCTCGCCGAGGTCGGCTCCAGCGGCGACGTCGCCTGGACGCTCGTGCTCTCCCGCGTGGTGGCCCTCCCGCTCCTCGCGGCGATCGCGCTGGTGGCGCTGCGGCGCGGCGCCGCCCGGCCCGTCGGCCCCACGCTCGCGGCACTCGCGGCGATCGGCCTGCTCGACCTCGGCGCCACCGCCGCCTACAACCACGCCTCGACGATCGGCGAGCTGTCGAGCGTCGCGGTCGCAAGCTCGCTGTATCCGGTCACGACCGTGATGCTCGCCGCGCTGCTGCTCGGCGAGCGCGTGCGGGGGGTGCAGCGGATCGGCGTCGTCGTGGCGCTGGCCGGGGTCTTGCTGATCGCCGCCGGCGCGTAGCCGCGCCCTGCGGCACTCCCGGGTCTCGCGCTCGGCGCGAAGCGCTCGGAAAGCGGTGCGGAGGCAACCCCGATGCGCGCCGGGAAGCGCCCGGGAACGGCAGCGATGAAGGGAGTGGGCGCGCGCCCCTCGCCCCGCGGTCGTGCCTCTCGCGGGCGGGTCGGCGGACGTGTCAGCCTTCCGGCATGACCGCGACCGCCGCCGCGGCGTTCCAGATCGAGCCGCTGCAGCTCGCGCCGGCGCTCGCGTTCGGCGTCATGTACCTCGTGCGCGCGCGCCGGCTCGCGGCGCAGGGACGGCCCGTCGCGGCCTGGCGCCCGGCG
>DASZOA010000108.1:0-14943 GCA_035551055.1 Solirubrobacteraceae bacterium | reverse complement strand
CCATCCGAGCGTCGCCCCCGAGAGCCCGGGCGACCTGTTCGACGGCGGCGAGATCGACGCGCTGCTCATCCACAGCATCCGCGCGCTGACCGACGCCGAGCGCGAGGAGATGCGCGCCACCGACCCGCGCGTGCGCGAGATCCTCGACCGAAGCATGGGGCTCGCCCCGGAGCAGATGCTCGACCTCTACGGAGCGGTGCGCGACATGCGCCGGCTGGAGCGCTGATCGTGGACGGCCGCGCCGAGATCGAGCGCCCCGGCCCCGAGAGCGTCACGATCGCCGGCGTGATGGTGCGGCCCGGCAGCCGCGTCGTCCTGCGCCCGCGCTCGACCGCCGACATCCTCATGCGCGCCGTCGACGGCCGGCGCGCGATCGTCGAGGCGATCATGGAGGATCTCGAGGATCGCGTGCAGCTGACGGTGTCGCTGGAGGACGACCCCGCCCGCTCGCTGGGCAAGGGCCGCGGGCTCGGCCACCGCTTCTTCTTCGCGCCTGACGAGCTCGAGCCGCTGACCGAGGACGGCGCCTCCCGGCCGCCGCGCCGCGTGCTCGTCGCCGGGATCGGAAACGTGTTCATGGCCGACGACGGCTTCGGCGTGGGGGTCGCGGAGCGATTGGCGTCGTGCCCGCTGCCCGAGGGCGTCGACGTCATCGACTTCGGCATTCGCGGGATGGACCTCGCCTTCGCGCTCAACGACGGCTACCACGCGGCGGTGCTCGTCGACGCGATGCCGCGCGGCCAGCCGCCGGGGACGATCGAGGTCCTCGAGCCCGAGCTCGACCCGGACGTGTTCGTCGGCTTCGAGGCGCACGGCATGGACCCCGTCGGCGTGCTGCAGTTCGCGCGCCAGTTCGGCCCTGTGCCCGACCTGCTCCGCGTCGTCGGATGCGAGCCGCAGGTCGTCGGCGATCCCGAGGGCCAGGACGTCGTCGCCGAGCTCAGCGCACCGGTCCGCGCGGCGGTCGACGCCGCGGTGCCGCTCATCCAGCGGCTGGTCGAGGAGCTTCTCGACCAGCTCTCGCAGCCCATCGAAGGAGGTCATCCATGACGATCCACATCCCCAAGCCGATCGCGCTCGTGCTCGGCGTCATCCTCGGCGGCGGGCTCGTGGGGTTCATCCTGCAGGAGATGCCGGACATGGTGCGCTACGTCAAGCAGGTCGAGGGCTCCTAGCCGCAGACGTCTCGGACCGGGCGCGGATCGGCGTCGCGGCGGGCGACGTAGGCAGACGGACACGTCGATCCTGCTCCTGACTGACGCCGCCGAGCCGGGGGTACGCGCGAGCGATGGAGACGCACGAGAACCCAGACGTCCGTCCCGAGAACGAGGGCGACATGCCGCAGCGCGAGGACGAGGGCACCGAGGGCGCGCCGACGTTCGACGAGCAGCAGCGCACGCCTGCGGCCGAACGGGCCGGCGAGTCGAGCGACGAGCCCGCCGAGCAGACGCCCAAGCCCTGACGTCGGGCGCGAGCGTGCCCGCGCCAATCTCCGACCACCTGCCGTCGACCGAGGCCGAGGCGACCCAGGGGGCCGCGGCGTGACGGCCGCGCGCGGCGCGTGAGCGTCGTCGTCGTCACCGGCGCGTCGGCCGGCGGCGGCCGCGCCGCCACGCGCGCGTTCGCTCGCCGCGGCGACTCCGTCGCGCTGATCGCCCGCGAGCCCGAGCGCCTCGAGGCCGCGCGCGCCGAGGCGCAGGCGGCGGGCGTGCGCGCCATCGCCTGCCCGCTCGACGTCAGCGACGCGGCGGCGGTCGAGGACGCGGCCGATCGCATCGAGGTCGAGCTCGGGCCGATCGACGTCTGGGTCAACAACGCGATGGCGGCGACGCTCGCGTTCGTCCACGAGACGCCGGCCGAGGACTTCCGGCGCGTCCTGGAGGTCACGTTCCTCGGGCAGGTCCACGGCGCGCTCGCCGCGCTGGCGCGGATGCGCCCGCGCGACCGCGGCGTCATCGTCATGGTCGGCTCGGCGCTTGCCTACCGCGCGATCCCGCTGCAGGCCAGCTACTGCGCGGCCAAGCACGCGGTGCGCGGGTTCGCCGACGCGCTGCGCTGCGAGCTCATGCACGACGGCAGCGCGGTGCGGATCACGACCGTGCACCTGCCCGGGCTCAACACGACGCAGTTCGGCTGGGTCAAGACGACGCTGCGCCGCCACCCGCAGCCCGTCGCGCCGATCTACCAGCCCGAGCTGGCCGCCGACGCGATCGTCCGGGCCAGCGAGCACCCGCGCCGCGAGTTCTTCGTCGGCGGCTCGACCGTGGCGACGATCGTCGGCAACCGGCTCGCCCCGCGGATCGCCGACCGCTACCTCGCCCGCAGCGCGGTCGACGGCCAGCAGACCGACATCGCGATCCCCGCCGGGCGGCCCGACTACCTCTACGAGCCGCTGCCCGGCGATCGCGGCGCGCACGGGATCTTCGACGAGGACGCCCTCGCGCGTTCCTACGCCTGGTGGCTGACCAGGCACCGCGCCAAGCTCGCCGGCGCCGTCGGCGGGCTGGCCGCGCTCGCCGCCGCGCTCCGCGCGCAGCGCGGCTGAGCCGGCCGCGCGTCAGCGCTTGCCCGAGCCCGGCTCCGCCAGGCGGCGGTGCGCGGCCGCCTTCGCGCCGTCGGGCAGCACGCGGCTGGCGCGGCCCTGCGCCCGGGTCTTCAGCGAGTGCGAGACGACGCGCTCCTCGCCGGCCATCAGCGCGGCGAAGCCGTCGTGCGCCACGTCGGCCGGATCGTCCTTGTCACCGGCGCCGATCCTCGTGTCGAGCATCCCGGCGCGCACGAAGAACTCCGTCTCGGTCGGGCCCGGCATGAGCGACGTGATCGTCACGCCCGTGTCGCGGAGCTCGTCGCGCAGCGCGAGCGCGAAGGACTGGACGAACGACTTCGACGCGTTGTAGACGGCCTGGAACGGGCCCGGCATCGTCGCCGCCACCGACGAGGTGAAGAGGATCCGGCCCTCGCCGCGCGCGACCATCTCGCGCACGAGGTGCTTGGCGAGGTGCACGGTCGAGCGGACGTTGAGATCGACGAGGCCAAGCTCGTCCTCGAGCACGGTGTCGGTCGCGAAGGCGCCGCCGGCTCCGACGCCGGCGTTCAGCGCCGCCGCGTCGACCGGCCGGCCGAGCTCGCGGACGCGGCGCCACAGCTCCTCGACTCCGCGCTCGGACGCGAGGTCCACCTGCATCGGGTACACGTCGCCGTCGCAGCTGCGCAGCTCGCTCGCGGTCGTCGCGATCGCGGCGTCCTCGGCCACGGCCAGCACGTCGAAGCCGTGGGCCGCGAACTCCCGGGCCAGCTCGAAGCCGATCCCGCTCGAGGCGCCGGTCACGAGTGCGAGCGGCCGGCCCGTCGGTTCAGCGGCGTCGTTCATGTGATCCTCTCCCGTCGTGGTCGTGGTCGTGGTCGTGGTCGTGGCCTGCCCTGCGCCGCGTTCCCGCGTCGACGCCTTCGCACACAGGGCGCTGCACGCGCGACGAGCGCCGTCTGGGCAGCGGCGCGGCGGGGTAGGCGCGCGCGATGGCAGAGATCGGAATCTTCTTCTCCTCGGAGGAGCGCTCGGCGTCGGAGATCGTCGACGCGGCCGTCCATGCCGAGCGGGCCGGCTTTCGCTGCGCCTGGCTGTCCGACCACTTCCACCCCTGGATCGACGAGCAGGGCGAGAGCCCGTTCGTCTGGTCGGTGCTCGGAGCGGCGGCGCGCGCGACGGAGTCGATGCGCTGGATGACGGCGGTGACGTGTCCGACCGTCCGCACGCACCCGGGCATCGTCGCCCATGCGGCGGCGACGACCGCGACGCTGCTGCCGGGCCGCTTTCGGCTCGGCGTCGGCAGCGGCGAGGCGCTCAACGAGCACGTCTTCGGGGCGCGCTGGCCGTCGGCGGACGTGCGCCTGGAGATGCTCGAGGAGGCGGTGCACGTCATCCGCCTGCTGTTCGAGGGCGGCTTCAAGCACCACCACGGCCGCCACTACACGCTCGAGGCGGCGCGGCTGTACTCGCTGCCCGACGAGCCGCCGCCGATCCTCATGTCGGCGTTCGGCCCGAAGGCGATCGCGCTGGCCGCGCGGATCGCGGACGGCTTCGTCTCGGTCGGGGCCGATCGCGAGGGCCTGGAGAGCTATCGCGAGCGCGGGGGTCGCGGCCCGACGACGACCGGGCTGAAGGTCTGCTGGGGCGAGGATCGGGACGAGTGCGTGCGGACGGCGCACCGGCTGTGGCCCACCGAGGCGCTCCCCGGCGAGCTCGCCCAGGTGCTGCCGTCGCCACGCCACGTCGAGAAGGCGACATCGCTGGTGACCGAGGAGCAGATCTCGCGGACCGTGGCCTGCGGGCCGGATCCGGCCGAGCACGTCGCGGCGATCCAGGCGGCCCTCGACGCCGGGTTCGACGAGGTCTACGTCGCTCAGCTCGGCCCACGCCACGAGGGGTTCGTCGACTTCTACGCGCGCGAGGTCCTGCCCCGGTTCGCGGCGGCGGGCGCGAACGCCGGGGGAGGCTAGGCGCCCGGGGCAGCCGCGCGCTGGGCGTCGGCGGGAGAGCCGTCGGGCGCGTGGCGGTGGTCGCGGGCGAACGCCTCGAGCGCGTCCCCCTCGCGGTGGCGCCGGTGCAGCACGAAGCGCTCGGAGCCCGTGCGCGCGAAGTCGTGCGTCGCCTCCTGTAGCATCGCGGCGCGCAGCCGGACGGGCGGGGGACACTCGCCCGACGTGCCGCGTTCGGCGAGCTCGGCCAGTGCGGGCATCGCGGCGGCCAGCGCGAAGCGCGGCTCGGATTCCGCGAAGTAGTAGGTGATCGGGAACTTCACGAGGTCGCGCTCGACCCCGATCAGCCGCGACGTCAGCTCGCCGTAGAGCTGCGCGGCCACGGACTCCTCGAGGTCCGGGACCTCCACCCCGAAGTGCCGTTCGGTGTCGACCAGCAGGTGGATCTCGTACGCCAGCGCGCGCCGCCGCGAGAGGACGGGGTAGAGCTGCAGCAGCCAGGCGACGGCGGCGCTGAGCATGCCGAAGCCGATCATCGCCTGGACCGGACCGACGACCTGCAGCCACCCCGGCTTCGGCGCGACGTTCGTCGAGCCGAGCGTCGTCACCGTCGTCAGCGATGCGTGCAGCGCGCCGACGATCGGGCTGTGCGCCTCGGTCCCCTCGGCGAGCGCGTAGTCGTGCGGATAGTGCGGCAGGTAGATCAGCGCCCAGCCGGTGACCTGCGCGACCGCCCAGAAGCAGATGACCGCCGTCACCGCGAGCGGTCCCGCGAGCGACAGGATGTTGCGGCGGTCGGTGCCGGCGTGGCGCAGCAGGCTCCAGACCGCGCGCGCGAGCGCGCCGCTGAGCCGGCTCTGCGCGCCCGGCCGCAAGAGCACGGTGAAGATGTCCAGCAGGGCGAGCGCGATGAGCGCGATCCCGGCGACCGTGGAGAGGATCGTCACGCTCCCAGCGTCTCCCGTGGCGCCCGCTCCCAAGCGCCGGCCGCGCCCGCCTGGCGAGGATCTGCGATCGTCGCCTCGTGCCCAGCGCGGATCTCGTCCTCGAGGGCGGCGGCATGAAGGGGATCGGGCTCGGCGGCGCGGTCGCCGTGCTCCTGCGCGCCGGCTACGCCTTCGAGCGCGTGGCGGGCACGTCGGCCGGGGCGATCGTCGGCGCGCTCGTGGCGGCCGGCATCACCGAGCCGGGGCTCGCCGCGGCGATGGCGCGGCTGCAGTACGGGCGCGTCCCCGATCGCGGGCCGCCGAAGATCCCGCTGCTGAGCGAGGGCATCTCGCTGCTGCACTCGGGCGGCGCCTACGAGGGCGACTACATCCATCGCTTCGTGCGCGACGAGCTCGACCGGCTCGGGGTGCGCACGTTCGGCGACCTGCGCCGCAGCGACGACGGCGACGATCGGAACCTGGCGCAGGAGCGGCGCTACGGGCTCGTGGTGATGGCGACCGACGTCACGAACGGCCGCCTGCTGCGGCTGCCGTGGGACTACCCCGCGATCGGGCTCGATCCAGACGAGCAGGTCGTGGCCGATGCGATCCGCGCGTCGATCTCGATCCCGCTGTACTTCGATCCGGTCGTCGTGCACAACGCCGCGACGGGGGAGCCGATCACGCTCGTCGACGGCGGCGTGCTGTCGAACTACCCGATCGAGATCTTCGACCGCACCGACCTGCGCCCGCCGCGCTGGCCGACCTTCGGGGTGAAGATCGTGCCCGGGCTGCCCGAGCGCGACCCGGAGCTGCTTCCCGCCATCGCGCTGCCGGCGCTGCCGCCGGTCAAGCTGCTCGAGCAGGTCGTCGTGACCGCGATCGTCGGCAACGATCAGACCTATCTCGAGCGCCCGTGCGTGCGCCGGCGCACGATCGCGGTCGACACGAGCGCCGTCGGCGTCGTCGAGTTCGACGCCTCCGCGCAGCAGTGCGCCGCCGTCGTCGCCAACGGCACGGCGGCGGCCGAGCGCTTCCTGCAGACGTGGGACTGGGACGAGTTCCGGCGCGCCTGCCCAGACGCGGCTGCGACCGCGGCGGCATCGGCGTGAGGTCGCCGACGGCCAGCAGCGGAGCACCCCGCCGACCGGTCCGGCCATCGACCGGGGCCGCCCGTCAACCGGCCGGCGTTCGCAGCGGCTGCAGGCTCGCGATCGCTCCGGGCAGGCGCAGCGCGAGCAGCGCCGACGCGGCTGCCGCCGCCGCCACGATCGCGAAGAACGCCGCCGCGTGGTCGCCGCCGCCGAGCAGGGCGGCCAGCAGCAGCGCGGACACGACGCTGCCGGCGTAGCGGCCGGTCGAGAACAGCCCGGCGGCGAAGCCGGCGTCGCGTTGCGCGACGGCCTCGATCGCCGACGTCTGCAGTGCGGAATTGGCCAGGCCGAGGCCGATTCCGGCGATCAGCAGCGCGCCGGTCAGCCCGACCGCCGACGCCGCGGAGCCCATCGCCGCGAGCGCCGCCTCGGCGGCCGTGAGCAGCACGAGCCCGCCCGCTGCGGGCAGCCGGTGCCCGCGCCGGTCGGCGACGCGGCCGCCGAGCGGGGCGATCGCGACCATCGCCACCGACAGCATCGCGAGCGCCAGGCCGGCGTCCGCGGCCGACCAGCCCGCGCGCCCGGCGAGCACGACCGGCACGGCGAGCAGCGTGCCGTACATCGCCAGGTTGCTGAGCCCGACGGCCGCCGTGGCCGCCCGGAAGACCGGGGCGCGCAGCGGCTGCAACCAGCCCGGGCCGTCCGCTGCGGCCGGCGCCGCGGCGATTGGGCGCTGCGCGACGGCCGGCGCGCGCGGCAGGGCGCGCAGCGACAGCGCGAGCGCAGCCGCGACGACCGGCACGTTGACGAGGAAGATCGCGCGCCAGCCGAGCGCACCGACGAGCACGCCGCCGACTGCCGGACCGACCGCGGCCGCCGCCCCGACGGCCGAGCCGGTCAGGCCGAAGCCGGCGGCGCGGCGGCCCGCGGGCAGCGCGTCGCGCAGGAGCGCCATCGCGTTCGGGAAGACGAGCGAGCCGGCGACCGCCTGGCCCAGTCGCGCCGCGATCAGCAGCCCGAGCGACGGTGCAAGCCCGGCGAGGGCCGACGCCACGGCGAACGCCGCGAGGCCCCAGAGCAGCACGCGGCGGCGGCCCAGGCGGTCGCCGAGCCGGCCCGCGAACGGGGCGAGCACCGCCATCGCGACGACGTATGACGTGACGAGCCAGCTCGCCGCCGCGACGCCGCCGCCCGTGCCCGACGCGATGTCGGGCAGGGCCACGGCGATCATCGTGGAGTTGAGCGGGAGCAGCGTCCCGCCCAGCGCCACGGCCGCGAGGACGGCTGGGTCAGACGATGCGAACGATCCCCGCATCGCCGTCGACCTCGATCGTCGTGCCGTCGGCGATGACGGTCGTCGCGGCGCCCGTCCCCACGACCGCGGGGATCCCGTACTCACGCGCGACGACGGCGCAGTGGCTCAGCACGCCGCCGGTGTCGGTGACGACGGCGGCGACCGTTGCGAACAGCGGCGTCCAGGGCGGTGCGGTCGTCTCGGCGACGATGACGTCGCCCGGGCGGATCCGGCCGGCCTCGGAGATCGAGCGGATCACCCGGGCGGTTCCCCGCACGATCCCCGCCGAGCCCGGCGAGCCGCGCAGCTCTCCGGCGGGCGCCGGCTCGGGCGGGGCGCCGTTGAACTTCACCGCGAAGCGCGTGAACGGATCGTCGGGCGGCGGCGCCTGCGGCAGCGTCCCGAGCACGGGCGGCGGCGTGAGCGTCGCCTGACGCGCCAGCTCGGCGGCGCGCTCGGCGACCGTCGCACGCAGGTCCTCGCCGGGCTCGGCAAGCGCGGCCCGCAGCTCCTCGGGGTGGAGCATGAAGACGTCCTCGACCTCGCTCATCGCGCCGTCGGCGACGAGCCGCCGGCCCGCCTCGAGCAGCACGGCGCGCAGGTGGTGGATCGACATGTTGTCGATCCAGAAGTTGTGATCCTCGGAGATGACGAGCGCCTTCTGGGCCGCCGCGAGCATCGCCTCGAACTGGCCGACGACCTGGGCGGGGTAGTCGCGCAGGCGCTTGCGGGCCGCGGCGACGGCGCGATCGCGGGCGGCGGCCGCGGCCTGCGTCGCGACGGCGGGCGCGTCGGCCTCGGGCCGGCGCACGAAGTCGCGCAGGCTCTCGATCGCCGGCGTGGGATCCTCGGTCCAGCTCGGCGCGACGATCGTCCACGTGTCGGCGCGGCGGCCGTAGCGGTCGAGGTACGCCTCGAGCTCGGCGAGGAACGTGCGGCCCGCCGACGAGCGGTACAGCGCGAGGGGGATGTCGGCGCCGTCGTGCGACTCAAAGACGTCGCGCACCTCGCGGCTGGCGATCGCGCTGCGACTCAGCCGCCACAGCGCCTGGCCGACCTCGACGGTCATGTTCGGCAGGCCCTCGAGCAGCCGGTAGGACTCCAGCGGCCCGCTGTCGGGGAACAGCCCGCGGTACAGCTCGTCGAACTCGCTGATCGCCAGGTAGGCGGGGATCACGACGAGGAAGTGCAGCTCCCAGACGCGCAGCAGCCGCTCCCACGTCTGCTCGACATGCGCGGCGAGCGCGGCGCGCGTGGCCCCCTCCAGGTCGAACGAGTCCCAGAAGCCGAGGTGCTCGCGGACCTCGGGCAGGATCCGCTCGCTCCACAGCTCGTCGATCGCGGCGATCGCGGCGCGAACCGACGCCTCGGCGAGCGCGCCCTGCGCGGCCATCTCGTCCGGGGTGCCGGTCATCGGGACCATCGACTGATACTGGTAGCCGTTGATCGTGCGCACTTCCATCGCGGCGAGCGGCGCGTTGTAGGCGCGCACGCCGTACGTGAAGCCGTGGCCGATCGCGCGCTCGATCATGGCCGACTCCATCGGCGACAGCGGATCGGGGAAGTGCATCGCGTCGTGCTGCCAGAACAGCGCCGCGTCGGCGGGGTCGGCCAGCGTGAAGTCGGTCGCGGTCGTCGTCTGCGGGGTCATGCTGCCTCCTGGGCGAGGGTCGTGATCGGTCGGCACTGAAGGAGATGCAGGTCGTCGCCGGCCCAGGCGAGCTCCAGGTCGACGGGGAAGCCCAACTCGCGCTCGAGCTCGAGTGCCAGGCTCGCCGCATCGCGCGCCTGGGCGTCGCTCAGCGAGGGCAGCCGGCGCAGCGGGGCGGGGACGTCGACCTCGCGGCTGCCGCTCGCGGCGCGCACGGTCATGCGGCGCTTGTCGGCGATCACGCGTCGCGCGACGGCGAGCGTCGGGCGGGTGAGCGCCCACTCGTCGGGCGTCACGGTCCCGCCGACGATGCTCTCGCCGAGGCCGAAGGCGGCGTTGACGAGCACCTCGGCGCGGTGCGGCGCGACCGGGTTGACGCTGAAGACGACGGCGGCCGCGTCGGCGGGCACGAGCACCTGGACGAGCACCGGCAGCGGCGCGCGCGGCGCAGCCAGCCCGTTCGCCCGGCGGTAGCGCAATGCCCGTTCGGAGTGCGCGGAGTCGCGGCACGTCGCGATCGCGTCCAGCAGCTCGTCGATCCCGCGGACGCCGAGGATCGTCTCGTGCTGGCCGGCGAACGAGCTGCTGCGCCCGTCCTCGTCGGCCGCCGAGGAGCGCACCGCGACGAGCGGCTCGCCGTCGGCGTCGCCGGCGCGCTCGGCGAGCTCGGCGTAGGCGAGCTGCACGGCGGCGGCGTCGAGCTCGCCGACGACGACGAACCCGGGCGGGACCGGCCGGCGGCCCGCGAGCACCGCGAGTGCCGCGGCCTTGCCGCCGGTGCGCCGCGCGCTGGTGGCGGCCGGCTCGTCGAGCCAGAGGATCGATGCTTCGAGGAGGTGAACCGTGCTCATGGCCGGCGCAGCTTCACATTCCGGTCACATGCGCTGGAAGGCGGGAGCCACGAGAGTCGCGGTGCGGTTTGCCCCACGGCACGCCGACGCCGTGTACGCACGCCGCGCCGCTTCCGCCCGTCGTGGCGACGCCGCCGATCGGCGCGTGCGGCCGGCGGTCAGGCGATCCAGTACGCCGCGAGCACGGAGTACACGACGACCTCGGTGACGAGCACCGCGGCGCCGAGCGTGTCGCCCGTGCGCCCGCCGGCGAGGCGGCGCGCGAGCAGCGCGATCGCGGCGGCGGCGAGCGCGGCCCCGGCGACCGCGGCGAGCCCGGCGGTCACGCCGGCCGCGACCAGCGCGATCGCCAGCGCGGCGATCGAGCCGACCGCCAGCGCCGTCCTGTCGGCCGAGAACGTCGCGCCGAGGCCGTCCGCGCGCGCGGGCGCGACGGACGCGAGCTGCGCGAGCGCCGCCCAGCGCCCGAGCGCGTGCCCGCAGACGAGCGCGGCGGCCGCGTCCGGCGGCGGCAGGCGCGCCAGCGCCGCGCTCGCCAGCAGCGCGAACGCGACGAGCGCGAGCGCGCCGTAGGCGCCGATCCCGGGATCGCGCATGACCGCGAGCCGGCGGCCCGGGTCGCCGCGCACGCCGAGGCCGTCGGCGGTGTCGGCGAGCCCGTCGTGGTGCAGACCGCCGGTCACGATCGCCGAGACCGTGAGCGCGAGGGCCGCGCCGTAGAAGCCGCCCAGCAGCGCCTCGCCGAGCGCATAACCGGCCGCCGCGACGATCCCGACGAGGCCGCCGACGAGGGCGAACCACGGCGCCGCGCCGCGCTCGGACCCGGCGGCGAGCGCGCGGCGGCCGACCGGCACGATCGTGAGCAGGCCGACCGCGGCGCGCGCCTCGTCGGCCACGCTCATCGCGCGCGCCCGCGGTCGTCGTGCCCCGGCCAGGCCGGTGCGCGTCGACGCGCGGTCATCGCCCGACGTCGTCGACGCCGGCCTCGGCGAACGTCGCCATCCGCGCGTGCAGCAGGCCCGCGCGCTCGACGAGCGCCAGCGCGATCAGCGCGCCCGACGCCTCGCCGAGGCGCATGCGCAGATCCAGCAGCGGCTCGAGGCCGAGCTCGGTGAGGACCAGCTCGTGACCCGGCTCGGCGGACAGGTGGCCGGCGAACAGGCCGGCGCCGGCGGCGGGCTGCAGGCGCGCGCCGGCGAGCGCGGCCACCGCGGTCGCAAAGCCGTCGAGCAGGACCGGCAGGCGCTGCTCCCAGGCCTCCACGACGGCGCCGGCGAGCGCCGCGAGCTCCAGGCCTCCGGTGGCGGCGAGCATCTCGTGCGGCGTCCTCGCGCCGCTGTGGCGTGCGACGGTCGCGTCGACGAGCGCGCGCTTGCGCTCGATCCCGGCGGCATCGAGGCCGGTGCCGCGGCCGACCGTGGCGGCGGCCGGCGCGCCGGTCAGCAGCGACGCGAGCGCGGCGGCGGTCGCGGTGTTGCCGATCCCGATCTCGCCGAGCACGAGGCAGTCGACGCCGCCGGCGGCGAGCCGCGCCGCCAGCGCGCGCCCGGCGGCCAGCGCGGCCGGCACCTGCCCTCCGGCGAGTCCCGCGCCGGCGGTCATGTCGGCGCTGCCCGGCGCGACCTTGCAGTCGAGCACCGCCGCCGGGGTCGGCCCGCGCAGCCCGACGTCGGCGACGAGCAGCTCATGGCCGCCGTCGCGCGCGAGGACGCCCGCCGCCGTCTCGCCGCGGGCGGCGGCGGCCGCGACCTGCGCCGAGACCGTGCTCTGGAACAGGCTCGTGCCGTGCGCCGTGTGGCCGTGGTCGGCGGCGCAGATCAGCACTCCGGCGCGGATCCGGGCCGGCGGCGGCGCACCGCACGCGGCCGCCCAGCGCTCGACGAGGGTCTCGAGCGCGCCGAGGCTCCCACCGGGCTTGACGAGGCGGTCGGAGCGGTCGCGGGCCGCGATCGCCGCGCTGCGGTCGGGCGCGCGGGTGGTCCCGGGCGCGCCGTCGACGCCGCTGCCGATGCCCTCGCGCGCCGCGCCCGCGGCGCCGGGCGGTTGCGAGGTGTCCGGCTCCTCCTCCCAGCGCTCGGCCATCACGACGCGCTCGAGCGGCAGCCGCGCCGCCCAGCCGCTCGTCTCCAGGCCCGGCCGCACCGGCCGCTCGTCGGGCCAGCCGACGCAGAGATAGGCGATCGGGTCCACGTGATTCGGGATGGCGAGGATCGCGCGTAGGTCGGCGAGGCGGTAGAAGCTCACCCAGCCGACGCCGAGCCCCTCCGCGCGCGCCGCGAGCCAGAGGTTCTGGATCGCGCAGGCCGTCGAGTAGACGTCCGTCTCGGGGATCGTGCCGCGGCCGAGGATCTCCTCGCCCGGCCTGCCGTGATGGCAGCAGACGCAGATGCCGAGCGGCGCCTCGAGGATCCCCTCGATCTTCTGGTCGAGGAACTGGCGCGCGCGCTCGTCGAAGCGGTCGGCCTGGCGCAGCCGCTCGCGGGCCGCGACGTCGCGGATCGCGATGCGCGCGTCGGTGCCGCCGATCACGATCATCCGCCACGGCTGCATGAGCCCGACCGACGGGGCGCGGTGCGCCGCGGCGAGGACGCGCTCGAGCACGTCGCCCGGCACCGGATCGGGCCGGAAGCGGCGGATGTCGCGGCGCTCGGCGATCACCCGATGGACGGCGTCGAGCGCGTCGTCGTCGTAGCGCCAGCCGCGCGGATCGGCGGCGCGCTGCGCCGCGCGGGACGGATCGTGTCCCGTGGGCGTCGCCGGCCGGTACAGGGGCGTCGCGTCGCTCATGCGTCGCGGAGACGGTAGTCGAGGCGGCTGGAGAAGGTCCGGTAGGACGCGGACATCGGCGTACGACACATATGTTCGGTGCAGCTTCTTGTCGCAATGGGTATCGGAGACCGGCACCCGAACGATCGACGACAAAGGAGAAGCCGTGGACGAGACGCCCCTCGAAGCGGTAGAGAAGTACGTGGAGGGACTTCAGTGGCCGGCGAGCAAGGACGAGGTCGTCGAGGCCGTTCGGCGCAACGGCGCACCCGACGACGTCGTGCAGAAGCTGCTCGCCGACGACAGGGACCGGTTCACCGGGCCCAACGAGGTCCACCAGGTGTTGTGGAAGGAGGCTTGAGCGCCCGTTCGAGGATCCGCTTGCGGCGCCGCGGTGCGGCGGCTGTCGTCGCCGTCGCCGCTACCCCGCTGCCGCTTGGTGGGCCTCGAGGAAGGCGGCATGCACGTCGCGGGCGACCGCGATCGCCATCACGAGCCCGTCGAGATCGCGTCGCCCCTTGGCGGTGAGCTGATACAGGCGGCGGCGCGGGCCGGCGGCGGACTTCGCCCAGCTCGAAGCGGCGCACCCCTCGCTCTCGAGCTTGCGCAGCAGGCGGTACATCGAGCCGGCCTCCGTACACACGCCATACGACTCGAGCTGGCGGCGCAGCTCGTAGCCGTGGGTGGCGCCGCGGTGGAGCAGCAGCAGCAGCCACGCGGTCAGGAGCTCGCGGGATGGCTGGCGCGACGACGGCTGCGAAGACGACCGGTCGTCCCCGGCGTCGATCATCGAGTGCAGTTGATGCGGCTGGACCGCGGTCTGTGACATCCGGCTCTTTCCCTACCTGATCTGGCGTGACCGGCACGCAGGGTGCGTGCCGCCGTGCTCGCCGGCGATCGGCTCGCGCCGCCTGCGCTCGCCACCAGCTTTCAGGAAATCTACGCTGATGGCCGCAGCAGAGTGTGACGCTGCGCACTCGTGCATGCAACCTCTTCTGGCCGGGTGTCCGAGTACGTCTATCCTAGATTGAACGACTGCGTTCAGCTGGCAGCCACCGCCGACGGTCTGCCAGCGTATTTCGGTGAGCGTCGTCGGACCGGCGCTCGCCAGCGGGCGTGGCACTCGCTCGCGGCGCGCGGTAGGGTCCAGCCGTCAGCGTGGCGGCGCGAGGAACCCGGTGCGAGTCCGGGACGGTTGCGCCACTGTGACGGGGTCGACGCCCCGCGAGTCAGGAACTCGACCGCCACGGCACCTTCCAGGCGGGGCGCACCATCCCCGAGGAGGAACACCGTATGGATCCAGCCGCCCACGTCCAGCCGCTTCCGCTCCGCGACCTGCTTCCGGCGCTGCTGCTCGGCGCGCTCCTTCTGCTCGCGATCTACCTCGTGCAGTTCGACCAGGGCGTCGTCTCCCAGACGGGCTCCTTCCTGCACGAGCTCATGCACGACGGGCGCCACCTGCTCGGCGTCCCCTGCCACTAGCCCGGCGCCGGCGGGCAACGCGTGGTCTGGACCCTCATCCGCAGGGGCCTCGTCGTCGGCGCCCTCGCAGGCCTGCTCGCGGGCGCGTTCGCGTTCGTCTTCGGCGAGCCGCTCGTGCAGGACGCGATCGAGATCGAGCGGGCACGCAGCGCGCACGCGACGCCGGCGTCGCTTCCGCTCGCGCACGTCGGCGACTGGGTCGTCAGCCGCTCCGAGCAGCGCGGCGGCCTGCTCCTGGCCACGATGCTGTACGGGATCTGCGCCGGCGGCCTGTTCGCGATCGCGTTCGCGACGCTGCGCGGGCGCGGGTCGCAGCGCACCGACTGGGAGCTCGCGACGCGCCTGGCGGGCGCGATCTTCGTGGCGATCGTGCTCGTGCCGTTCGTCGAGTACCCGCCCAACC
>DASZOA010000107.1:0-2318 GCA_035551055.1 Solirubrobacteraceae bacterium | reverse complement strand
CCAGAACTCGCGCAGGCTCGCCGCCCGGTACGGCCGGTCGAAGTTCTGCGGGAAGACGAAGCCCAGCAGCAGCGCGGTGCCGATCGCGATGTCGGTGTAGCCCGAGAAGTCGCAGAAGATCTGCACTGCATACGCGTAGCTTGCCAGCCACACGTCGGGCGCGGCGTACGCCTGCGGCACGCCGAACACGGGGTCGACGATCTCGCGGGCGAGCGTGTCGGCGATCGCGACCTTCTTGACGAGGCCGACGATGATGAGCGACACCGCCGCGCCGACGGCGACGCGGCGCGGGTCGCGCGGCGCCGAGAGTTGGGGCAGGAACTCGTTCGCGCGCACGATCGGCCCGGCGACGAGCTGCGAGAAGAAGCTGATGTACAGCGCGACGTCGAGCGTGGCCGCCGGCTCGAGCTGACGGCGGTAGACGTCGACGCTGTAGGAGATCGCCTGGAACGTGATGAAGCTGATGCCGACCGGCAACGCGATCGCCGCCAACGGCACCGGCACGCCGAGCCCGATGCTGTCGAGCAGCGCGTTGACCTCCGTCGCGAAGAAGCCGTAGTACTTGAAGACTCCGAGGGTCGCGAGGTTCAGGGCGACGGCGACGACGACGATCCGCTTGCGCACGCGGTCGTCGGCGGTGCGGTGCATGAGCTTCGCGGCCGCCTGGTTGCCCAGCGTGATGCCGGCCAGCAGCAGGCAGAAGATCGGGTCGGCGGCCGCGTAGAAGACATAGCTCGCGGCGACCATGAACGGCTTCCAGACGTTCTGGCGTCGCATGAGCGCCCACGAG
The DNA here is from genome assembly GCA_035551055.1 of Solirubrobacteraceae bacterium. Lineage (GTDB taxonomy): Bacteria > Actinomycetota > Thermoleophilia > Solirubrobacterales > Solirubrobacteraceae > CADCVQ01. Next base: position 1,528 of record DASZOA010000107.1, on the reverse strand, counting down.
AGCGCGAGCACGATCGGAAAGAAGACTGCGAACTGGACCGTCGGGAAGACCATGCGGGGGCGCGCCTGACCAGGTGTGCGAACGGCGGCGTCGGGACCCTAGCGGAGCGCGGGCCCCTTTCGAGGCGATTGCAGCGGATGTCTACACTGGGTGGACAGATGAGCCTTCCGCCGCTTCAGAACCGTCCCTGCGGCGGACGCTATGGGGACATCGTCCAGGCGATCGGCAACACGCCGCTCGTCGAGCTCAAGCGCCTGAGCCCGAAGCCCGGCGTGCGGATCTGGGCGAAGATGGAGTCGGCCAACCCGACCGGCTCGGTCAAGGATCGGGTCGCGCGCTCGCTCATCGAGGTGGCCGAGGAGAGGGGCCTGATCAGGCCCGACCACACGATCCTCGAGCCGACCTCCGGCAACACCGGCATCAGCCTGGCGATGATCTGCCGCCGCAAGGGCTACCCGCTGAAGGTCGTCATGCCCGACAACGTCACGCCGGAGCGAACGCAGCTGCTCGAGATGTACGGGGCCGAGATCGTCTACAGCCCCGGCGAGCAGGGGTCCAACGGCGCCGTCGCGCTGGCCAACGAGATCGCCGAGGACACCGACACGTACTACATGCCCTACCAGTACGGCAACGAGGCCAACCCGCTGGCGCACTACAACGGCACGGCGAAGGAGATCCTCGAGGAGCTCGACGAGATCGCCGTGTTCGTCGCCGGGCTCGGCACGGGCGGCACGCTGATGGGCAACGGGCGCCGCTTCAAGGAGGAGCTCGGCGACGACGTGAAGATCGTCGCCGCCGAGCCGATGCAGGGCGAGCCGGTGCAGGGCCTGCGCTCGCTCGACGACGGCTTCATCCCGCCGATCATCGACCTCAGCCTGCTGGACCGCAAGATCTTCGTGACCAACCGGGACGCCGTCGTCTGGACGCGACGGCTGCTCGACGAGGAGGGCATCTTCGCTGGCGTCTCGTCGGGCGCGATCGCCCGCGTCGCCGTGCGGATCGCCAACGAGATCGACGAGGGCAACGTGGTGTTCATCGTCTGCGACGACGGCTGGAAGTACCTCTCCTCGGGCATCTACACGAAGTCCGTCGAGGAGATCGAGAACCTGGACTCCACCGTCTGGTGGTGATCCGGCGGCTTCGTGAGCGACCGGCTGTCGCGCAGGCGCTTCTTGCGTCTGTCGGGCGCGGGCGCCGCCGGCGGCTCGGCGGGCCTGCTCGCCGCGTGCGGTGACGGCGGCGGCGGCCCGGCCGTCGCTCCCGGACCCGACGAGTCCGACCAGGCCGACATCGAGATCCTCAACGGGGTGCTCGACCTCGAGCTCCGGGCGATCGAGGCCTACAAGACCGGCGCCGCGCAGCTCACGGGCAGCGCGCTCGAGGTCGTCAAGCGGTTCCTCGCCCAGGAGCAGGAGCACGCCGACGGCCTGTCGCAGGCGATCGAGGACATGGGCGGCACGCCGAACGAGCCGAAGGCGTCCTACGACTTCCCGCAGCTGCGCTCCCAGCGCGACGTGCTGAGGTTCGC
>DASZOA010000106.1:0-1507 GCA_035551055.1 Solirubrobacteraceae bacterium | reverse complement strand
GCGGCGACCAGCGCCGCCAGTCGCGCCAGATCTGAGCCTCCCGTGCCGGTGTGCTCGATCTCGTCGAACAGGAACAGGCTGCGCAGGGTCGCGCCCGGCGAGTCGCGGAAGAACGCGCGCGTCGGATACGTCGTCTCGGTCTCGGTCGACGCGAACGACACCACGCACCCGCGTGGGGCGACGCGCTGGAGCGCGGCGCCGAGGATCGGGCCCCCGACGCCCTCGACGATCGCGTCGAAGCGCTCCTCGTCGTCGAGGTCGAAGACGACCTGCGCGGCGCCGAGCTCGCGCAGCCCGGCCGCGCGCTCGGAGCTGCGCGCGAGCGCGGTCACGACGGCGCCCGCGCGCGCGGCCAGCTGGACGGCGAAGCGACCGACGCCGCCGCTCGCGCCGGTCACGAGCACGCGCTTGCCGAGCACGAAGCCGCAGATCTCCAGCGCGCGGAGCGCCGTCACGCCGGCGACCGGCAGAGTCGCGGCCTGCGCGAAGGTCACGCTCTCGGGCAGCTCGGCGAGGTTCTGCGTGGCGATGGCGACGCGCTGCGCCCAGGCTCCGTTGCGGACGACGCCGACGACCCGCGCGCCCTGCGGCGGGCCGCTGCCGTCGGCGGCGGCGCGCGCGACCACCCCGGCGGCGTCCCAGCCCGGGACCTGGCCGCGCGGGCGGTCCGGCAGCTGACGCGACTCGCCGCGGTTCAGCGAGAACGCCCGGACGTCGACGACCGCCTCGGCGGGCAGGGGCTCGGGGTCGGCGACCTCGTCGAGCGCGACGTGCGGCGGGGCTCCGGTCACCGTGAGCGCGAGCACGACGGGAGCCTACTGCGCCAGACCGGATGGAGCGCGATGCCCGTGGCTGCCCGTCGTACGCCGACCCGGGCGGCGCACGTGCGGCGGATGACCGAAGCCGCGAGCAGCCGTCTCGCGTGGGTACGAGATGCCCGAGGCGGCGTGTCGCGCGAGGGCGCGGGTCCGCCGGTCGAGGGCAAGCGAATCCTAGGAGGAAGCAGATGGCGGCAGAACGTGGCACCGGCGGCAACACCGGCGGAATCGGCCTGGGAGGCATCCTGGTCATCGTCGGCATCGTCCTGATGCTCGTCTGGAGCTTCTGGATCGGGCTGATCGTCGTGCTCGTCGGCCTCATCGCCTTTGGCGGCTTCGCCAAGGGCAAGTGGTACTGACGCTCGGATGCCGTCCGCCGGCGAGCGGGTGCCGGGGGGTCCGGCTGCGAGAATCGGCGCATGGACGCCGGCGCTGCACCGGGCACCGTCGCGCCGCGCTTCGCCGCGCGCCGCCGCGCGTGGGAGGAGCAGGCGCTCTCGCCGCTGGCCGCGCGGTCCTACCCCGCCCGGCGCGCGATCGACGAGCCGGACTGCGCGCTGCGCACGCCACTGCAGCGCGACCGCGACCGGATCGTCCACAGCAAGGCCTTCCGGCGGCTGAAGCACAAGACGCAGGTCTTCGTCGCGCCCGAGGGCGACCACTACCGCACCCGCATGACGCACACGCTC